>JANMZB010000044.1:0-29521 GCA_031382725.1 Sphingobacteriaceae bacterium
GGAGTTACAATGTGAAAAAATTCATGCGAAGCAATATCAACAATCGAATTTCGTAACTGCTGAGCGGGTGCCTCCAGCAGGTAATAAAAAGATGATGTTGTGTGTTCTAAAGCGCCAGCTAATCCGGGAGGAAAACTATGATTGATTTTTGGATCTCTAAAGTAAAAGATGAATGCATACTTATCTGCCGGCAATTTACCGCCCAGGTAATTCTTTGCACCCTGAAGTAAATCGTTCAGCCATCCGGAAATTTCTTTTGCACTAATCTGTTTATTAGGAGCGTAAACAGAAACCAACACGTTGCAGTTACCCACCTGAATAGTGGCAGTATCGGGTATGGTGTACATGATGGGCGAAACGTAAAGTTCATCAACATTTGCAACTTTAAATAGGTCGGTTGAGGCAGTTGAACTTGCGGTTATAAGTGAAGTTGAGGCATAAAAATTTTGTGGCTTTTGAACACTCAACTCTACCGGAATTTGGCGAACTTCATTAAAATAGCCAAAAAAACCAGGTGCATGTATCACATAGTTCTTTTGCTCCTCAATGTTGGTGGCAGACATTGGGTAGACACTATGTTTGGTGGCGCTGTCGAATATATCATCAACCACATAAGTAATCTTAGTTAGCTTGTTTGCACCCGAAATCTTCCATTGGTTCTCGTTAAGACGTACCACTTTAAGTAACTTCCCTTTTGAATCAAAGGCCCTTAAGCTGTCGACAAACTTTCCGTAATCACTAATACTATAAGTACCCGGAATAATTTTCGGGAAAGCGTAAACAACTGTTTCCGATTTAATTGTGGGCGTTAAAAGGGTGACTTCAAGCTTATCATTCTTAATAGCATTAAGATTTACTGAATACCGATACGGTGTTTGAGCGAAAAGTATAATGCTGATAGTGCAAAACACGAGGGTGAGTAATGATTTATGCATAATTAATGATTTGATATTTTGATTAGGCCTGATACTTAATGTTACAACATTTCAATTGAATTTAAAAGGTTTGAATGAAGGAATGGTTTTATTGTGCTGATGTCTTTAATGGCAAACAGATGAAATATGCAAAGACTCTAAAGTGGTTTCTGCCTCCAATGTAATCTTTACGCGACTCCGAAAATCAACCGAATGTTTTCATTAAATTCGTCACGAATGATGAAAAAAATACTGGTTGTAGAGAGGGACAAAGACATTCTTCATGTTATTGAATATATTTTAAAAGAGCATAATTACAACGTTTTTACAGCTCACACCGAAAAGGAGATCATCTCGAGTATAAAGGAAATTACCCCTGATGCTATTTTGCTTGATGTTATTAAACCTACAGAGGAAGGAACAGCTTTGTGTAATGCAATAAAAGCACATCCTGAAATATGTCATATTCCGGTTATTGTACTTTCAACGCACTTTAATATTCAATCATTAAAATCAGTTTGTGCTGATGAAGTGCTTGAAAAACCATTTGATATTCATGAACTGGTGGCTGTTATAGAGAGGCAATTGCTACCTTCAACCTGAGGCTTAAACCGTAAATAAGGTGCCACCTTTTTCAGGATCCAAGCCATTTACTTTAAATACTCAATCAAACTCCCCGTTAACCAGTTAAATTTAAGCTCAGCCTTTCTGAGTTTAGCCTCCGTTTCAATAAGCTTTTCGTATACTTCCAGCAACTTGCTTTCTCTTGCATTAACCAAAAACAAAGAACTTTCTCCTAACTTAAATCGTGTTTCTTCACCTTGCAACAATTGCTTATTTGCCTGGTATAATTGTTTCAATAAGTCTACCTGGTAGCCGATATTTTTTATAGCGGCAACGCTTTGTTTAACTTTATTATCGAGCTCAACACGAACTAAAGATTGCTCCAGTTCGGTTTCGCGGATCTTAATTTTTGCTTCCGCCAATTCGCCCCGGGCTGTTGATAATGTTAAGGGAATTGAAAACTGCAGCCCGATCTTATTATTATTGTTCCAGTAATTGGAATTAATATTTGATAACGCCGACCTTCCGCTATTTAATAAACCCAGCTGCAGGTTGAATTCGGGAAGCAAGCTTTGTACCTTCAGTCGCCTTTCAACTTCCAGATTCTGCAACTTAAATTCGAAGCTTTTTAATTTAGGATTATTTTCAATTCCTGCATCGGTAATAACCGGAAATGTATAGGCTGTTTGAGGCACTACATTCAGTTTATCAGGGTCAACAGCCTGCGTATTATTAAGCCATAAAAAAGTAGACAAATCATATAGTGCAGAAATCAATTCTAAATTTGATTGCTGTAACTGCAACTCTCTTTGTTGCAACTGCGAAGCAGCTTCAAGGGTATCAATTGCGGGCCTGTCGCCACCTTTAAACCCTGCCTTTACAGCCTCTAACCGTACCCGCGCAAGTGCTACTGTGTTTTCATATATCTTATAAATCCGGAATTTATTTTCCCAGTTAACATAGCTTTCACCAGCTTCTATAAACAAATTATTGAGGATAGCTGACCGTTCGTTTTCACTGGAACGTTCAAAGATTGAGGCCTGCCTCAGGTTGGCACGGCGTCTATCCAAAAGCAAGCCCTTTCCTACCGGGATACTTATACCGGCATAACTTAAACCTTCCTTTGGAATTTTATTTTCAGGGTTAATAAACGCGCCGCTTGCATCCGAGAAATTTGCTTTCAGTTCGGCACCGAACCAGAGTGGTAACTTTACCTCAGGCGTAAGGAAAGTATAATACTCTGTTCCGTCAAAAAGCTTACGATCATAATTAAAGCCCAACTTGGGATCAAAGCCACCCAAAGCTTGCGTTCTTCGTGCCTTTGCTAAATCAAGCTGAAGTTTTGCCTGTTGCGTTACAGGATGATTCGTCTTAACGATATTAATAAAATCGCGCCAGCCAAGCGTGTCTTGCTTAATCTCTGCTTTAGCCGAAGTAAACAACAGAGAGAATATTGCAGCTACAAAAAGCCTATTTCTCATTCTTTTCTGTCTTGGTCTCCGGCTTATAAAATTGTGCAGGGAACCCGTTAAGTTGCCTCCAAAGCTCATAAATAATCGGCACGTCGTTTAATAGAGCTATGCCCTGCGCACCACCTCCGTACCGGAGTTGTTTAGGCCATTCTCTTTTACCATCGGGCACAACCCAAATTCTGAAAGTTCCGTCTGTATTTACTGAGGGATCAATAGCTGATACTTTGCCGCCAAATGTTCCATAGGAGGCCTGTGGCCATCCGGAAAATACAATTGCCGGGAAGCCATCAAACTGAAGTCTGATGTTTTGTTCTTTTTGTACAAGTGGCATATCTACGGCAGGAATTTTCATTTCTACCGCAGGTGAAAACTCGGTTGGAACGATTTGCAAAAGCTGCTCGCCTTCTTTCACAATTTCACCTATTCCGGCTTTTAAAGTTCTGGTTACCTGGCCAGCTTGGGGTGCAGTGATAACGTAAAACTGCCGACGCTGTGCGTAATTAGAAAACTGATTTTTCAGCTTCGCAATGTCTCCTTCAGCCGTTGATACCTGCGACATAGCCGTGAAGCGATCGCCGGAAGCTTTGGAGATTTTTTCTGCATATTCCTGCTCAACGCCCGAAAGCTCCAGCTGAATATTTAAAAGTTCATTCTTACTCGTATAATATTTGTTCTCGGCCGAAATTCTTTTTGCTCGTGTATCCTGAAAGTATTGCTGGCGCTGTTCCAGTTCGGTAAGCGATTTTAATCCCGCATCGTACAATTCCTTTTGACGTTTTAATTGCTCATCCGAAATTTTAAGCTGGTTTGAAGCTGCAATAAATGAGATACTATCCGATTGAACCTGAAGTCTATATTGCTTTAACTTGTTCCGTAACTGACTCATCTTAAACTGCATTGAGCCTATCAAAGCCTTTTGCTGCTGGTCTGTTGTTCCGGCTTTCTGCCGATAAAACTCAACCGACGCATTTTTTGCCTGTATTTGATCATCAACTCGCTCAAGCAGCGATGTATCCAGATAATCTTCTTTTACTTCCGTTAGCTGCAAAATGGTGTCGCCCTTAGCCACCAGTTGTCCATCACGGATATGCCATTTCAAGATCTTTCCCCCAATAATGCTGTTAATTTGTTGCGGTCGCTGGTTAGGTTGTAAAGTTGATACTGTTCCTAGAGATTGAATATTCTGGGTCCAGGGTAGAAACATTAGAGCCACTAAACAAACAAGAGTTATTAAAAAGACCTTTTTGAGCTTCCTTGCAGGAGATTTGGTTATCACCTTGTTGAAAGATTCAAAGCCAGTGAGCTTATCGGTTTGCGTTTTGCTGTCTAAAAACATCTTTTTTGCTTTACACTATTGAACCATCTTTCATAATAACAACTCTGGTGCACTTGCTTGCGAACTGCTTGTCGTTACTCACAGCAACCACTGTACACGCATTACTTTCAGCTGTTAAGTACTCTATAATTCTTGTTTTCGATTCATCATCAATCCCCGTCCAGCCATCTTCAAGCAGCAAAAGCGAAGGCTTAATAAAAAGACTTCTGGCCAGAAGAATTTTTTGTGAAACGTTATACGAGATTTTTTTTCCTTGCGGATCGAGCAAAACTCCCAAGCCTTTTTGCTGCGCAGCGATGAATTCCGAAAGTCCTACAAGCTCGCAGATTAAATTCAGTTCATCGTAGTTGGTATCTTTCGAGCCAACCGTAATATTTTCTAACAGCGATCCGCCAAAAAGTTCCTCATTGCTTGAAAAGATGGCAATATGTTTATGGAAAACTTCCGGTTTGATGCTTTTAACAGGCGTGTTATTATATAGAATATTCCCGTTAAAATCATAGAATGTAGCGGTAAGTAGTTTCAAAAGAGTAGTCTTTCCCGAACCTTCGGCACCTTGAATACAAACTTTTTCTCCAGCTTTAATATGCAGATTCAGATCTTTCAGTATCGCTTTAGCCGGATTGTAAGCGAATCCTAGGTTTTGTATTTTAATTTCAATTCCGCCAGTAAATTTCCAGTCCTTTTCAGAGATTATTCCTTCTTCAGGATCTTGTGGCTTTTCTAAAACCTTGTTTATTTTTTCAAGAGAAGTTAATACATCGTATACTACTTCAAGATTTATAATTAGTTTCTCAACAGAGTTGATGATCGTAAGGATGATTATTTCCGCTGCAATAAACTGGCCTAAATTGATGAGTTGTTTGATAAATAAGACAGAGCCAATAACCAGCATTGATGCTGTAATAATTACCTTAAAGGCGATGATAATGCGGTATTGAAAAACCAGAACAGAAAAATGTGCGGTCCGCGAATCGAGATATCCGGTAACGAGTTTATCTGTTTTATGAAGGTGCAGATCTTTATGCTGATGAAATTTAAACGTGGTGATGCTTCTTGATATTTCCTCCAGCCAATGCGCTACATCATATTTATAATCCGACTCTCTTATACTAGTATTGAACCCTTTATGGCTGGTTAAATAAAACATTGATACAACCGCTACTATCAATAGAAATCCAAAAGCGATAAAAATGGGGTGATAAAAGCTTAAAAGAATCAAACCAAAAAGTACCTGAATACTGGCAGCGGGAAAATCTATCAGAAGTTTTGATAGCCCTTTTTGAAGACTGGCGGTATCAAAAAAACGATTCACCAATTCGGGGAGATAGTAATTGTCGATGCTAATTAAACTTAGCCTTGGTATTCTGTAAGCATAAGCAAAAGTTAACCTGGTGAAAACGCGTTGTTGAATTCTCTCGCTGGCACGCATTTGCGCGATTTGCAAAATACCATTCGCAAATACTCCAGCCACTACAACCACAATCAGTACAATTAATGAAGTGCTTACCGTACCGCCAAACATTAGGTTTATAATTGCTTGAATACCTAAGGGCAAAGAGAGAACAATTATACCGCTAATTATAGAATAGATATAAACACTTGTGATCTCGCCTTTTTCGAGATTGATCAAGCGAAACAACTTTCGGCTTGCTTCTGCTATTGAATGTTCCTGTTGTGCCATAAATAATTAAGCAAATATAAAGATATAATCATCCATGATAGTAATACTATTACAAATGATTGTTAAATGACAATTGATGAATGTATTCCTACTACAAATCATAGTTTTTTTTATCTTTGCAGGATGCAATGGCAGTTACACCCTAAAATGAATGAAAAGCTTTACCTGAGAGATCCGGAGCAAAGCGACATAGGGAGAAAAATTCTGAAACATGGTGTTACATTGATACGTGAACTTGGCTTCGAAGGATTTACATTTAAAAAATTGTCTGAAGTTACAAAAACCACCGAGGCTACTATTTACAGATATTTTGAAAACAAGCACAGATTGTTAGCCTATATAGTTGCGTGGTACTGGTACTGGTTGGATTTCCAGGTAATGTTTAACACGCATAATGTTGAGAGCGCCGAAAAGAAAATTAAAACGGTTATTGATATTTTAACCTGGCAAATAGAAAGCGGGCAAACAACCGGCAACGACATCAACATGGAAGATCTGCATGAGATCATCAAAACCGAGTCTTCTAAAGTTTACCTAACCAAGCATGTATCCGAAGACAACCAAGCACAAATTTTTAAACCCTACAAAGATCTTTGTGGTCGTATCAGCAGTATATTTTTAGAATATAATCCGGGTTATATCTATCCCAGATCACTCTCAAGCACCTTAGTGGAAACTGCACACTCGCAAGATTTTTTTATGTTAAATCTACCTTCGCTGACTGATTTCTCGGAAACGAAAAGTTTGGTGAAGGTAAAAGAGTTTTTGGAGTCGTTGATATTTTCGGCGCTGGCAGTGTTGGATACTAAGAAGAACAAGTAGAGGATTTTCTCGATGTTTAATATCCAAAACTACAAGGCTTGCTGTCTCCCAAAACACATTGTTGGCTGCAAATTTATTGCTACTTGAGGGAAAATCAATTACTTCGTTTTGAATAATTTCTTAAATAAGGCTTCTGCTATTTAAGCAAATGTGAATTTATCTTAAATAAGATTTTAACTATTTAAGTTTTTTGCCATTTTACTTAAATAAGAGTATCTTTATTTAAGCTTATTATATGAACAAATACGAATCAGGTAAACAAATTAACCAAGGGTACTACAAAAGTTTTCAGCCAAATCTTATCAATAGAGCATGGCACCTTGATGATATGGAGGTAATACAATTATTGAGCAGAGCAGATAGACATTTGGGGCGGCTCGATATGTATTCGGAATACGTGAACATCGAATTATTCATAAGAATGCACATTGCAAAAGAAGCTACTCAATCCTCTAAAATTGAAGGAACCCAAACCAATATGGAGGAGGCCTTTTTAAGGAAAGACGAAATAATTGCGGAGAAAAGAGATGATTGGGAAGAAGTTCAGAATTACATCAGTGCGATGAACGAAGCAGTTATGTTATTACACCGCCTACCATTTTCGTCACGGTTGATTAAGCAAACCCATAAGGTTTTATTACAAGGAGTTAGAGGTGAGCACAAGCTTCCTGGTGAATATCGAAGCAGTCAGAACTGGATTGGTGGCGCAACTCTAAATGACGCGGTTTTTATTCCTCCGGTACATCCCTCAATCGATGAATTAATGTCTGATCTGGAAAAATTTGCAAATGATAATTTAAACCCCTTGCCCGATCTTATAAAAATTGCTATTATTCATTATCACTTTGAAACCATTCATCCTTTTCTCGATGGTAATGGCCGTGTAGGCAGGCTTCTTATTACGATTTATCTGGCAAGCAAGGGTATTCTTAAACAACCTATTTTATATCTTTCAGACTTTTTCGAAAATAACAGACAACTATACTATGACAATTTGATGTTGGCAAGAACTCAAAACAATATCAACCAATGGTTAAAATTTTTCTTAACAGGAATTATAGAAACGGCTAAAAAAGGCGTCAACACATTCGATGGCATTCTTCAGTTACAAAAAAGCTTAGAAATAAAACTTAAAAGCTTGGGTAACCGTAGTATTAATGCGCAAAAAGTAGTAGATTATTTATATACGCAGCCCGTAATTAATGTAAATAACGTGGGAGAAATTATCCAAAAATCGGATGTAACAGCTTATAAATTAATTAACGATTTAGAGCAATTAGACATTTTAAAGGAAATATCTGGCGCTCAACGAAACAAGCTATATATCTTTAAAGATTACCTCGATTTATTTAAAAAATAGTTTTACTAATGGGGTAAACGAACAAATTCAGTGGTAGCAGGTCTCTCTAAGTACTGCGATTTCGTACCAAAATTCCTTATTAAATATCTGCGACCATCATCCCTCTGGCCGCTTATCATTTACTACTGTCAAGTTTTCGGCTTTCCCGTGTAGAACCGCTGTTTCTATACAAAAGCAAACTACTTCCTACATTGCCACTAGTGCAACTTGTAGTTCCATCATTACACTGTCTCCATCTGGAAGGGTAAGAAGGTGCTGTAAGGGAACCTCCTCTTAAAAGGTTAACCATCGCACTTCCTGTTTTTTTTATCTGAAACCAGAATGGTGTAAGGATGAGAATTGCCACTAGCTCCAGTATATTCATACACGCTAATTGATAACTCTGCATTGTTCGAGCTAAACATGGGAGTAGTGGTATTTATATCTCAATTTGGATAAATAAAAGCTCCGAAAATCTCAACCTTGGCCCGATTGGTTGCTGAGATTATAGTCCCTGCAAGTTCGGTTTTTAAGCCCAGGCTCCAATATGAACCGCCGTTAAGTGTCACTTTGGTTGCCCCACTCTCAGGATTGCATTGTCTTGCCCATACATTCACATCATTAAGCTCAAACGTACCCAGAACGCAACTCTCTAAAAATAACTTTCCGCCAGTTATTTTAATTTCGGGAGACAAATTGCAATTTTTTTAAAATGATCGTTCTTCCACTGGTACTTTCAAAATAAGGGACTTCGTGATTAGGAGATCCTGCACTAATATTCTGGAATTCTACCTCAGGGTACTTACCATCCTCTACAATCCAGGTTGTTTTGATAGCATTACCCTCACCATCTTTGCCGTTATATGATCCGCCAATACTATTCCAACCGGGACCAATCACCCGGCGAATACTTCCCCTAACACGAATATTCTAAACTTGTAACGCTGTCATCAATACTATTTCTTTAAGCCCGACTTGAGGTAAAATTCTTCATGATGGTGCAAAGGACCCTGCGTATTCTTACCAAAAGATGTTGAATTTATGCAGGAAGGTAATAAACTATTATAACAGTCGTAAATATTTTACTTCACCTGATTCAATACTCCATTTAGAGTTAACGGTTTATGTTTTTGTAGCTTGACAGACTTTTTCATACTACCGTAGCTTACCATTACTACTTTATCTACGGGACTAGTAAGCGAGGCATTTACAAGCTTCCCGTTCTTCCAGCGCATCCCTACTTCGACATTGCCCCTAGCTTTTAAACCACTTATATTTCCATCTTCCCAAATTCCAGGCAGTGCAGGGAGTAACGAAATCTCATACCCATTTTTAAAATTGCCGTGATGACTTTGGAGAAGCATTTCACTTACTGCGGCAGTAAAGCCCATATTTCCATCCACCTGAAAAGGTGGATGAGTGGATAACAAATTGTCGTAAACCCCGGAATAACCAGGGCCATAGGCATATGCTTCGGTCTCATTGTTACTTCGGGTGACAAAGTATTGGAAGAGATTATAGGCCTCTTCCGGCTGGTGTAGTCTGGCCCACATCATCATTCTCCATGTAGTGGCCCATTCGGTATATCCGGCTCCTCGTTTCAGGATGGTTTTTGCTGCTGCCTTGGCCACAATTGAATCGGTAACCGGATTAATTAAATTGCCGGGATGTAAGGCGTACAAGTGTGAGAGATGGCGATGGAGCGTATCAACCGCCCTCCAGGGTTCCATCCACTCCTGTATGGTGCCTTCTTTTGTAAGCTTTAGAGGGTCTGATAAGTTCTTGAGTACATATTTGAGCGAATCAACAAGTTTTGGGTCTGTATTCAATAATCCAGCGGCATCAATGGTATTCGTAAATAAATCGTGCACAATCTGGTGGTCTCCCGCCGATCCTGCGCTATAGCGATAATCCTTTCCGTCTGTGTATACGAAATTTACTTCCGGAGAATTACTAGGCACCACGGCTAGCTTCCCCCCTTTGTATGGTTTCATCACGCCCAAATAAAATCGGCAAGCCTCCTTCATAATTGGGTAAGCTTCATGCTTTAAGTAATTTGTATTCCCGAAGAAAAGGAACTGATCGTATAGATTTTGGCAAAGCCAGCCGGCTCCTCCTGTCCACAGCCACCTTGGAGCGGCATGTCCCCAAACATTGGTATAGGCTTGAACAAAAAATCCGTTAGTTCTGTAATAGTCTTTGGCCGTAATTCGGCCGGGCACACGTAAAAAATCAATGTATTTTACCAAAGGATTAAAGGTGCTTTCCATATTTGCAGGTCCCGACGCCCAATAATTCATCTGCAAATTAATGTCAGTATGATAATCACTATTCCAGGCCGGAGAAGGACTATCGTTCCAAACCCCCTGTAAATTAGCGGGCAGCGTATTGCCCCGGGATGAGGAAATTAGTAAATAGCGGCCGTAATGGAATAACAAGGCTTCCAGTCCCAAATCGCGGGTATTATCTTTCTTCTCTTGGTTTTTTTGATAAGAAGACAGGCGCTCATCAGTTGGCAGGTTTTTTCCCAGAGCAGAATCATTTAATTGGAATTTTACTTTGGAAAATAAGCGTGTATAATCGCTTATGTGGGATTTAAGTAATTGGCTGTACGGAATTTTGGCGGCTGCGTTTACCTGCTCTGCACTTAATACGGCAGGGGTACTGGCATTCAATACCTCCGGCCATTTCATCTGATAATTAGTATTTGCAGAAAGTATCAGCGTAATGGTGCTTGCTTTGCTGATTTTTACACCGTTTGTACCGGCTAGGCTCCTTGCTCCATTAGTAATAATTCGCAACCTGGCGTCGTAAAGAAGTCCGCTTTTGGGCATCTTTCCGCTAAATAATACATTAAATTGTTTATCTACGGTAACCTTGCCCTGAGGCGCATGGGGCATGAGTCCTCCAATTTCTACAGATAATTTTCCGGGCTGACTGGCTGTTAATTGCATAACCATCACCTGGTTGGGATAGCTGCAGAAATATGTTCGGGTATAGCGAACATCGTTTATTGTATAGGCAACACTGGCCGTACTTTTAGAAATGTTCAAATCGCGGATGTAATTTTTTACCTTGCCACCGTGGTTTTGGAACTTCATTTTTATATCACCAAAGGGTTGGTAAGCCCCGAAATCATCAACCGTAGTAGCTCCGTTATACTTTAAATAGCCGCTGTGTTTATAAATAGAATCGGCACGTAATACTTCACCTTGAGCCAATAAATCCTGAATTTCAGGCAAGTTTTTTATCAGGTCAGCATTTCTGTTACTGTTAATTTTACCAGACCAAACCGACTTCTCGTTAAACTGGATATGTTCTTCGGCAACACCTCCAAAAATCATTGCTCCTATTTTGCTATTACCGATAGGCAAAGCTTGCTGCATCCAAATAGTTGCGGGCTGTTTATACCAAAGTCTCAAATCGTCGCTGTTCTTAGTTTGCGACCATGTAATCTGTGAGCAAGAAACTGATAGCAGCAGCAACAGAAGAAATTTCGAATTCATAATGATGGTTAATTTTTACTATTTTAACTATTGTGCCTATTTAAATGTCCCACTCCTTCAAAAATACGATGATTTGCGCTATTAGCAATTAATGCAAACCATAATAGTTCAACCTATTTATTTGCGGCTTTACTGGTTCAATAAGCTTATCTGCTTCTAGTTTACTGCTTAAAAGTTCAACGGACTTCCCTTTTGGAATAGAGATATCCCAGCTTCCATCAGTCCTTTTTGTGACTTTAGCACCCGAGGCTACTTTCGGCCGATAATCTAAACCTGGAGAACCGATTGTCAATTTAAAAGAACCGCCCGCTAAGCTTTTAATTTTTACATATACCGCTTTTCCGCGTGCACGTTTAGCCGTCACCAGGAAAGCTCCTTCGGTTCTTAGGTTTTGAAAGCTTACCTCTTTCCAAACATCGGGTACAGCCGGAAAAACATGTATTTCGCCATCATAGCTTTGCAGCATCATTTCATTTATGGATGCAACTGCGGAAAGCGGGGTTTCTATAACCGGACCAGCTTCCCGATAAAATGTATTTGGTGGAATATGGTTGTCGAGTAAATTATTCAGATAATAAATGGCATTATTCCCTTTGTGATGGAGGGCCGAGATGGATGCAGCTCCGGTATTCATGTAACCAAAATAATTGCTATTAAATCCGGTCCAATGTGCTAACGACTTTTCAATTAGTTTCTGGTTCTCAGCATTATCCGGTTTCAACACCCGAAGAGGATAAATCATCAGCAAATGTGAATAGGTACCATTTGATTTTTTCAATGGTTCGTTTGCACCGATTTTTAAGCCGGTTGCGTCTTGGGGGAAGTTGGTCAGATTAAGCAATATTTTTTTCCATTCAGATGCTGATGGGTCATTTAAGTTCTGCTTATCGTTTATGGCAAGCAGCGTTTTACAACCCCATCTTAAAAGGGACAAATCATAATTATTGTCCGGATATGAAAGAGAAGTATACTCGGGCAAGTAAGTGGGCGCCAGATGCAGCTTGCCATCCTGACCTTCTTTAAGCAGGTGGCGATAAAAATTGATGCTGCGCTTTAACAACGGAAATAACTTTTCGGCCATTCGATTATCATCAGCGGCATATTTACACTGCATCCAATAGTTATGCAAGGCCCAAGTGAGATTACCGGCTTCCCTGAACCGTCCATGTGCGCTTAAATCTTCTACAAGGAGCGGGGCCTTCAAATCATAACTGCTTACCCGGCTAATCCCGGCAGCATCATGGCGGTATTTCTCGGGTACATTGTTAATCAGGTTCTGAACATTGGCGTCTATTGAATTAAGCAAAGATTGTCCCAAGTCTAAACGGTTCGAGGCATAAACTGACGAATAACTCAGCTGAACATTAAGGTTCCACCATAAGGCCGGCCAGGGCGTTTTGTTGTACCATGGCCCCATCAAATCCAAAACCTGCTTGTTTTTTCTGGTGGCGGAAGCAAGTTTATAATGTTGGATCCAGTAAAAACTTTCCAGGCGTGTATCGGGGATGGATAAAAATGATTGGGGATAATACGAGTGCCACCATTTACGATGGGTAGATTCTAACTTCTTTACCCCTATTTTTCCCGCTGCTCCAATTCTTTCCACAGCTTGTGTGGTATGGCTATTTTCCGGGTACGAATAACCTACGGTGAGATACAGGGTTTTGGTGCGGCTTTCTTCTGGTTCTAAAACTTTCCAGGCAGTGGTGTAACCACCTCCATCCAAAAGAGATTGTTGAACGGTACTAATTTCTTGTAGTATTTCCTTACGGGATGCCGGATTTGGCGGATAATCGCTTCTTAGCGAAGCGCTATAATAATTGGCCCCTTTTTCATACGAATGGAGGCCGAGTCTTGGCGATTGTGCTACCGCAGAGACAAATTCCCATTGTGCTTTTTCCGTGCCTGTTTCCGTTAATTCGGTAATGATTACATCAGGATTAGCCGACACCAAAGACCGCCAGCTTATACTTCCTTTATCAGTGGCAATGGTTCCTCTTGCTTCTGCGTTCCAAAGGTCCAACTGCATGGTGGCTTTAACAATCTTTCCTTGAACTTTTAAAAGCATTTTGCCAATTGGCAACCGGGCCTTCCCCCATTCAACATCGTGATATTCGCGATGGTCGGTTACGTCGCTGCGGCCGATATCCCAGCGAAGTGTATTTTCATTTTCCTGATATATCATAGCTCCCAATTCGCCGTTTCCGATAAATGCTCCGCTATACCAGTCGGTTGAAAGGCGCGTCCACTTGAGGTCGTGCCGGCTTAAAAACTTAGGCCAGTCTATTTTATCAATCTCCTTAGCATGAATGGGAGTTAGAAAGATGAAACACAAAAAGGTTGTTTGAACCCATCGCCCAATAACACTTTTAAAAAAGGAACTTTTGATAGTTGAAATATTCATTTATACTTTTTTATAAAGCTGACCTAACCGTTTTTTCAGATAAGGGTTTTTAAAAATCCTTATTCGCAAACCTAAATTCTTAGATTCCGGCAAACCAACGCTTTAACTAATTGAAAACAAGAAACAAAAGACAATGGTTAAATTGGAAATCCGGGTTTTATTCTAATCATAAAGGTAAATATCCTGTATCTCTATTCTTTAATCAAAAGCAATTTCTATTTATACAAAACCGACTTTATCAGGAATTAAGTACATTTATCTCTTTCGCGATAGAGAAAATCCGGTATGAACACTTTATTAAAAAATCCTTATTTCTCCTTGCTTAACACAGACCACATCCGGCTGGACCATGCCTGGAATTATAAAAACGTAGTGAGTACCTTTTATAGACTTTATTTAATTGATGATGGAGAAGGACGCCTATACGACCATCAGGAATCCTGTAAGCTGGAAAAGGATTATCTCTACCTGATTCCGAGCTTTACTTTATGCAACTATGAGTGTACTACTTTTTTAAGTCAATATTACTTATCCTTTATCGAAGAAGCACAGTCAGGGGTTTCTCTTTTCTATAATAACAGGAAGATGATAAAGATTGAAGCTCGAAGTAGTGATTATCAACAATTTAAACGCCTGCTGGAGTTAAATCCTAATCGTGGATTGAACAAGTCACACAACCCCAGGGTTTATGAAAAAAGACCGGTTTTACAGAGCTTCAATGAACTGAATAATAAGCTACAACCTTCCGCAAATCTCGAAACCCAGGGTATTATTCTACAGCTCTTATCCAGATTTATGCAGCCTGAAAACTTTAAATCCAGCAGTATCCAAAAAACTCCCTCCAAAGTTCTGGACGCGATTGAATACATGCAGACTAACTTGCATAATAACCTGACTGTGGCAGAACTTGCTAAAAGAGCCAATCATAACTCAGACTATTTTTCAAGAATATTTTTTGAAAGCACAGGCGAGCGACCCTTGCAATATTTACGCAACAAGAGAATTGAGCGCTCGCAAATATTATTAAGTACCACTGAGATGACCTTTTCTCAAATAGCGGAAGAAACGGGCTTTGAAAGCCTTGCATACTTTTCAAAGACGTTTAAGCAGGTTACCGGTTTATCACCTAGTTACTTTAGAAAGAATAGTCAGATCACGTAAATCTAAATTGATTAATCCACTTTTGAAAGCCATAAGGTAGCTTCCTCAGTATTGCGAAACAGCTGAGTTTCTACATTTCCAACTTTTGCATTAACTGTTTCTCGAAGAGATAGCTGATCAAAAGTACTGGCAGAGTGTATACATGCTAAATCACCTATCAGACCGACACTTTAGCATCATTAAAGAACTTGATCTCTAAGCTAAGCACATGTATAATTTTTAACACCTCTTATTTATTTCTGTTTGAAGTTTGGATTTAGAATGATATTTTAATTCTGCTTACTTCTCATCCATTATTTTCATCTGCTCTTTTATAAAAGAAGTATAAGCAGTACACACCAACATAATTCTTACACTGGTTAGGGTAGTAATTACTTTCTAAGTTAATTTTTAAAATTCCATATTAATAGAAGAATCCCAAAAAACATGAATTTTATTACGAAATAGATCAAGGTGTGGGCGTTCCCAAAAACTTTATCAACTAATGATTAATTGGATTAGAGGCCAGCGACAAGTAGATGTGCCTTTGGTAATTAATAACACATCCAGATAACGGTTACGTTATGCCTTATATTACAGAAAATTTGTATATGGTTGAACTTGAAAATTCCTCCCCCGCTTCTAAAACGGTAGTTGGAAAGTCAGGCTGATTCACAGAATTTGGATAATGCTGTGTCTCTAAACAAAATCCTTCTCGGAAGTTGTAAGCCCTGCCACCTTTGCCATAAGTTTCCATTCCATTAAGGGAGTTTCCGGAATATAGTAGTACTCCGGGCTCAGTAGTCAAAACCTCTAGCTTTATTCCTGAATCTGGACCAATTGCGGTTGCAGCTTTTTTTAAAGAGTTTTCTTTGCCAGCTATAACGAATGTATGATTAAAGCCTTCACCACAGATGAGCTGAATATCGGGAAGATTAATTCTTGTATTCATAACTGTTAGCTCCCTTAAATCAAATGGAGTATTGTTTACGTGTCGAATTTCGCCGGTTGGGATAAAGTCGTCTCGCGTAGGTATAAAATACTCCGCATTTATTTTTATTAAATGATCTGTAATATCTCCCGAGCCTTCCCCATTTAAATTAAAATATGTATGGTTTGTAAGATTGATTATTGTCTTCTTGTCTGCTCTTCCCAAATACTCAATCATTAAAGAATTATCATTGCTTACTTTGTAGACAACCTTTAATGTTAAATTGCCGGGGAACCCTTCTTCACCATCCTTCGATATATAAGAAAGTTCCAAAGTCTGTTCATCAAGCATCTCTGCATTCCAAACACGAGAATGAAGGCCTGTTGGCCCGCCGTGCAAAGCGTGCAGGCCGTTATTTATTGCCAATCGAAACACTTTCCCATCCAACTTAAATTTTCCGTTGGCTATTCGGTTAGCGTATCGACCCGTTATTGTTCCGAAGTAACAGGGGTCATTTAAGTACGGAAATATTGTTTCATATCCTAAGGCAACATCAATCAGGTTCCCGTCTTTATCAGGTACGATTATACTAACTACCCGTCCACCATAATTAGTAATTGCCACTTGCATGTTGCCAGAACTCTTCAATACATATAGCGCTATATGTTTCCCTTCTATAATGTGTTGAAACTCGGCTTTTGAGGGTATCACGATGACAGTAAAGTGTAAAAGATTAAATTAACATGGACATTTTCAAAGCCTTTAGGTAAGCGTAATTGCAACAATGCCATAAATCGCTTTCAATTTTAAAAAGTCAGAATAAATTATTTTCATCAGCCTTAATTGACTGAAACATTGGGCGGCTGCTTACAATTTTTATACGTCTTGACAATTCCAACCAAAACCAGGCGAAGGTCAACATCTTATCTATTACGATCATGAATTTCGTTCTCTTATTAACTGAAATAAATTATCAATAAAGGGATATTTTGTCCACTACTTTTTGATAAACCACATGGCCTCTGCCGTTCTCGATTGTTACCACGCCTCTATTATTAAACTTATTACCCAGCTTTAAATAAGATGTTTTACCTGGATTCAATAATGGTAAATTGAACACTTCTGAGGTGGTTTTGTAATTGTCACTATTTTCAGACCAGTAGAATTTATAGTCTTTTAGCTGATAAGATGGAAAGCCTAGGCTCCCAACTACGGTTACTGCTAATTTATTCTCTTTGTTAATATTTAAGGCTGTTACTTCAATTGGGCAGTTCAATTCCCTTAAAATTGCCGCTGAAGGTTTTGGATTTCCATAAAAATCAAAAACGCCGTGCACTCTTGTAGAATGAAAATCCTCTTTGCCACGACCCATATGCGTGCGGTAATCATTCATACAAAAGTAGATCACTCCGGCTATATACGACTTGCTCTCATACACCGAATAGTTATTAATCATTTCCATGATTCGCTTATTATCATCACCCCAGTTTTCCGGCTGACACAGACCAAACTCGCTTATAACCAATGGCATCGTTCTATTGTCTGCCTGCATTTTATCTAACAATGGCCCTCTCCCAGCCTTTGCTTGCTGATACCAGGTGGAGTGATAATCATTATACATCATCACATCACCATAAGATGTGGCATCTTTAGTCTTGCCAATGTTTTGCAGCTTATTGCTAACATAATTTACCAGTCGTGAAGAATCAAGGGTTTTAGTATACGTGTAAAGTTCTTTAACACCGTTTACATTAAACTCTTTTCTTGATTCCACTTCATTACCAACTCCCCATGCTACTATACTTGGATGACTATAGGCATTTTCAATCATTTCGTTCAATTGAAATTTAGATATTCTTTTGATGGTATCCGTCATTTCAGTCTTTGCTCCCCAAATTGGTATTTCCTGTTGAACCATCATACCGTTTTTATCACACCAGTCGTACACGTAATCGTCTTGCTGGAAATGGAAGCGGGTAAACATCGTATTAAGATATTTCAACTTATCAAGGCTGGCTCGAATTTCTTCTTTGGTCTCAGCCATCCCGTTTTTTAAACTGGAACCACCTGTCCACTCAACTCCCGCTGTGCGGATATTTTCGCCATTAAATACAAATTTGTCGCCCATCGTTTTAAAGCTTCGGAAGCCAAAGTTTACAGTATCCTGATCTGTTGATTTATTTTTATAAGATGCCGAAAGCTTTAACGTATAAAGATTAGGATCTTCAAAATGCCATCTATTGATCTTATCAAATTCGAGGTTGAATTCTGCAATACTGTTTTTGATAGTAGGTTTTAACCGTTTGTTATAAATCGTTTTAGCTGTCTTTTGATTGATTTCGGTGATTTGAACATCAAATACAACTTTTGAAACATCAATATTTGCAAGCTCCGATAATTTTATCTTTACAATGACAGATCCCTTTCCATCTATATGAGGAGTTTTTAAGTCTGGTGTAGCCAGTACGTGGATGTTATCTATACGCGGTCTTTGAGTAGAAACCAGTTTAACAGAGCGTATAATACCGCCATCATTTGCCCAGTCAAAGCTTTTTTTATAAGGTATGTTTTCTGATGAGAAAGAGTTATCCGTTAAGACCACGATCTTGTTCGATTTACCGGCACTTACAAAATCTGTTACATCAATAAAGAATTTAGTAAAGCCCGATGATTTGTGTTCACCCGCTTTACGACCGTTAACCCAAACAGTGGCATCGTGATAAACTGCATCAAATTGAAGCTTAATATTCGAGCCTTTCCAGCCGGAAGGAAGTGTTATATCTTTTTCATACCATCCCCAACCGTAATGCTTAGAAGTCTTTTCAACGGTGTTCCAGGTATGAGGAACGCCTACGTTCTCTTTCTGATCAGGCAAACCTCTATCAAACCACTTATCAGTGATTCCCGAACGGGTTGAATCAATAGAGAAGCTCCATTGGCCATCCAATAAAAGTGAACTTCTTTGAGAAAAGGCATTTAGGGAGAGTACTAAAAAGAGAACTTGAACAATTATTATTTTTCCAGACATTTTGTGATATTCTAATTTGTTTGATCGTTACGGCTTTAATCCGGTATCGTCTATACGAAACTAATTAAAAATCGTTGGTGTAGTTTTGCACCAAAGTGCATTGAGTCAAGCTGCAGTGACCTATTAAATGCTATTTCGGCTTCATCAACTTGATTTAATCCCAGCAAACCTAATCCCGAGATATATAAACAGTGCACCCCGTTTCTTAGACTTAAATCATCATCGAAAATCAAAAGATTGGGCAACGAGACAGCGAAGTAATCTAGCGAGATTTCATCATTGAAATGTGCTTCACCATACTTTAAAAGGTTATCGAAAATAGCCTTTGCTTTTATATGTTCACCAAGTTTTAACCATGCCAAACCTTGATAAAATATTTTATCAGGCTGCTGATCATTATAGAAAATTGCCGCACCTGGCTCCGACAAACCAATAGTAGCTTTAGTCCAGGATTCTTTTGCTAGCTCATTTTGGCCTAACCCCTCGTAGGCACACCCTAACCAGTAAAAAATATCATTTTCTTGAGCGCCATGCAGTTTCCCTTCACCTAAATTATGTGGGTAAATTTGTGCCTGTTCTAACTGCTTAATCGCTTCTTCAAATTTCCCTTCCTGAATATTCTTTTTTGCAAGTTCAACCAGGCTGATAATATATTGAGAAGAAACTTTTCCTTCACCACCTTCCCAGGGATGAAATTTTCTTTCCATTATTAATTCAAAAGCTCGTGCATGCTCTCCTAAGAAATTATATATCGAAGCTCTTTCGATGTAAACATCATCTCTTTCTAAAGCGGTATTTAAATTACCTTCTATAAACTCTAATCGTTTAGCAGGATCTACATTCAAACGCTTATACAATTGGTCCAGTTCCATCAGTACTCTGGCATCCGAAGGATCTAATTGAAATGCCTTTTCGAAACATTCAAGCGCCTTTTCAAATTGCTCTAATTTATTGAAATAAGCGATCGCCAGATTTCTATATACCGTCGGGAATTCCGTATCTCGCTGCAGAGAAAGCTCCCAATAATCTATCGCTTCCTGGTATTGCCGTTTATCATAATATAGATTTCCGAGATAATAAGGAGCCTTCGCATCGACTTCGTTTGCCTCGGAAGCATACTTTAACACAAGAATATCTTCCAACCGGTTTGGAAAACACAAATAGGAAATTGCATTTTTTGCTTTTTCCAGGTACTCTCTGGAAGGTTTTCCAAGTTTGTAACTCCAATAAGCCAGATAGTAATAAACTAATGGAGAAGTGTCAGATTTGATTATATAGCTAAGAAGTTCAATCGCATCCTCATATAGGCCGGCAGCTGCATAGTCTAATGAATACTCAATAAAATTATGATCAGTGCCTCTCCCCAGCGCAATTAACTCTGCTTTTATTTGTTCTGCCTCTTCTTTGCGACCCAGCGTTTGATAAGCTAATACTTTTTCGAAGAGTGCGCTTAAATTAAAAGCATCAAGTGTCCGAGATGAATCAGCTAGGTTTAAAGCATCTTCTGGATTGCCCAGTTTTCTAACTATTGCAGACTTAAGTGCATAAGCTTTCATGTTCCGCACATTGCGATCTATTGCCGAATTCACATGTTCAATGGCTTTTTCAAAATCGCCTCTGGCAACATCAATTTGCGCAACAGTAAAATAAGCACTATTCTGCCACGCACTACTCCAGGTAGACTTGTAAAGAGCATTATAAGCGCCATCAATGTCGCCTAAAAATTTAAGGCAAAGTCCAAGATTATAATAAGCTTCACCTTCATATGGATTTGGATTTCTTGAAATACTAGTTTCAATTGCTTTTCTAAAATAGGGTTCCGCTTTAGCAAAAGCCCCTCTTCGCAAATACCAGGCTCCTAGCGCATTGTTATTTCTGATATCTTTTGGATCACGCTTTAATGCTTCTTCATAATACGGAACAGGACTATAGGTAGCGTGGCGATACTGCTCCAGATGCTGACCAGTAAGAAATAGTTGTTCTGTATTTTCTACATCTGCCGGAGCCAATGCAGGTTTTGCCGGCTCGGGAATGGGATTCTGTTTATTCCTGGCAGGCTCGTAGCGGAGAAGCTCGCGATTTTTTGAGTTGGCGATAACTACTACAAAATCTTTTTCATTTGCATCAGTGCCTACGGGTACACTTATTTCATACGCCTGCTCGGGAGAAAAATTTACTGTTGATTCTAAAAGAATAGCATCTCCTAGCTTAAATGAAATAGTACACCCTTTTTGATCAGACGTAACAAAGACTTTTATAACAGCGTTTGCACCATCTTTTTCAATATTTAACAAGATATCTTTAGTCGCATTTTTAACTACACCCAGTTCGCGATACGGCAAAAAGTACTGCGTAAAAGATTTTTCTTCATAAGGCATTAGCCATGAAAAATCTGGCTGATTATCGGTAAACACGCCAGTCATCAACTCAATGTAAGGCCCGTCTTCATCAGTTAGATTTCTGTCCCAGGCTTGTCCGAAATCACTGTGGCCCCAAGTCCATTGTTTCTTACCTGGTGATACATGATGGTTAGCAACATGCAGCACTCCTGCCTGGGTATCATGCTCATACCCACCCATAAAATCATACTCGGAATTTATGGCCATGTAAGAAGTTGGAACCGGGATATTTTTGTAGCGTGAGATATCGGTTCCGGGTGAGTAATCTACTTTATAATAGGTGCCGGTTGCAATGGGGAAAGTTGATACGTCGCGTTTACCATGGTCAAACACCGCATTAACATCAGGTGGAAAAACTGATTGATAATAATCATTTACTTTCACTGCCGGATTGGCCCACCATAAAAAGGTTTGAGGTAAACTGGTACGATTATACAGCTTCGCTTTGATTTCTAAATATGCCTTGTCGGGATGTAAAGTAAAACCAGCCATTCCCTTGGTGCGGAACATGCGCTCAACTTCGTTTACCCAAACTGTTTTACTGCCATCTTTATTTTCTTCGATCTTATAATCAACCGACTCAAAGGTACTCGGGCGGTGGTGTTGTGGCCAATTAAACTCAATCCCGCCCGAAATCCATGGCCCTGTCAATCCTACAAGTGCGGGTTTAATAACCTGGTTATAATAGATAAAGTGTCTTTCTTTGATTTTGTCATACGCCATTTGAACACGACCACCTAATTCTGGAAGGATCATGATCTTGAGATACTTGTTTTCCAGAAATAGACCCTTGTATTCCTGGTCCACTTTCTCATCAAAAATTTTCTCAATAATAGGATTCGGATATACAGCTCCACTACTACCTTGATATACCCGTTTCTCAAAGAACATAGGATTTTTATCAGGCTTCCCAATTTGATAAGTTGGGATTATCACGATTTCTGCCCAAACTTTTACACTAGAGTCTTTCATAATATCTGATTGCGTTTTTAGCCTAATTAGGGCTAGTGACCGACAAAATTGTTTTCAAGTTGTTCAAGCGTTTGCCCTTTGGTTTCACGCACCTTCTTTAAAATGAAGAGAAAACCTAAAAAACAAATCACAGCATATAAATAAAACGGGCCGAAGGTACCTATTTTCTCTGCCAGTATCGGAAAAGTAAAAACCAAAATGAAGTAAGCTATCCAAAGGGATACAATTGCTACCGAAGAAGCTGCGCCCCGGATCTTATTTGGAAATATCTCTGAAATCAGCACCCAGGTAACGGGAGCAAGCGAGATAGAATACAAACCAATCGCAATGAGAACAAATACCGAAACCACTCCCGCGGCTGCATGGCTTTGCAGTAAGTATGCCAATATCAAATACACAATAGCAAGACCGATTGAACCGATCAACATCAGCGGCCTGCGGCCTAGTTTATCCACTAGCCACATTGCTAAAAGTGTAAATAGAACAGTCACTACTCCTATCGAAACGGTCTCGAAAAGCTGGCGGTCAAGACTCGCCCCTACCGACTCAAAAATTGTTGACGTATAATTAAATACAACATTAATACCACAAAACTGCTGAAAAACGGCTAGAGTGATCCCCACAATAACAGCCGGACGCACTGCTTTATCAAACACAGCCTTATAGGATTGCTTTTTCGCACCAATTAAAGATTTCTCTATATCAGAAATCGTGGTATTAACAAACCCTTCGGAACCAATCTTTTGCAAAACTGTCTTTGCCTCAACATTTCTTCCAACCTGCATTAGCCATCGGGGACTTTCGGGCAGCCAAAAAACACCTAAAAAGAAAAGTAAAGATGGAACCGTCCCTAATCCGAACATCCAACGCCAGGCTTCAGGTCCATTATCAGAGAGACTATAATTAACAAGGTTTGTAACTAAAATACCTGTTACAATTGTTAATTGGTTTATGGCAACATTTCTCCCTCTTTTTTCAGCAGGCGATATCTCTGCGATGTATAATGGACTTAACATCGAAGCCATTCCGACTCCGATTCCAGCCGCAAACCGCATCAGGATAAAAGCAGTTAAGCCTTGCGAAAAGGCCATTCCGAGTGACGAAGCAGCGAATATTGCCGCCGAAAGCATTAAGCCAGGCTTACGACCGTATTTATTTGCGATTTGGCCAGCAAGGAGACAACCAACTATACAACCCAATGCAAGTGATCCTGTTAAAAATCCCTCCCACCAGGCATCTAGTTGAAATTCTGTTCTTAAAAATGGTAAAGCGCCTGAAATTACGGCGAAGTCAAAGCCAAACAGATATCCGCCTAAAGCGGATATAAACGATATCCCTAGTATGTAGCGATGATTGAACGGCTGGATTGCTCTGTGCATTTTATAATTAGTTTTTTGTAAATAGTGTAGTTATAAATCATGTAAATAGTGTGATATAGATAGACAATAACTACAAACGACTGAAACATTCATCAAGGTCTTAATACGGGGTATTTATGTACTTTTTAGATGAACATTTGCTCAAATCTATCTCAATTTAAAAACTTATTATTCGCTATAGTTCTTGGTTAAGTTTATCTGTGCAAGTTAATCTTACTCCAATTCTAAATGTAGCATCTTATTTAAAGAAGCGCCGCAGCACATTGCCCCTGACAGCAATAACTGCGGCATCTTCTTATTTTGCTTATAAAAGCAATTTATTCAAGAATCATTGTTTTAAAGGCCTTTTATAATAATTCTTTGTACATATCACGACCAATTGGTATATACTGTTTAGACGGTTGTCAATTATATTCTCCTTTGTTAAAGCCCCTCAACAATATTTACATTCATCAATACAAAATTGCGTTCAGGTTAATAATTAAGCACTAAGTGACTCAAAAAAAAGCGATTATTAAATAGCGTTAATTCCTTAACCATGGATAATTTTACGGAGAGATTCTACACTAAGGTTTGTACATGTTTTCCATTAATAAAAAAGGGGCTCTTATCATTTGATAAGGCCCCCTTTATAACCATTTTCAAAAATCTACTTACTGTATTATAACCTTTGCTGAAAACTTAGTATTTAAACCAGAAAGCCTAATCAAATAGATGCCAGGTGGATTTTGTCCCACATTTAATTGGTGGCTAATTCCGTTACTGATAAAGTTGTCTTTGAATACCACTCGTCCAGACATATCGGCCAGGCTTACTGCAACATTGTTATTTTTATCGGCTGAGTTTAAGCTTATCGTTATCCAGCCATCAGTAACCGGATTTGGGAAAACGGTAATTTTATCTGCTGCTGTTGGTGTATTGATATTTAACATTAATTGCTTACCGTCATCCTGAATAGCACTTATTCTACTACCACTGCTGTTTAAAGCTTCTATTTCTGCTACCCAAACAGCCCAGCTACCACTGCCTTGACTGGTTCTTACTTTTCCAACTACTCTTATTCCATTGCAGGTTGTCGGTAAAGCTCCCGTTCCGCGGAAGGTATAGACATTGTCAGAGGCTAAAACAGAATTCGGATAAGCAGGTAAAGCTGTCCAATTTGAATTAATCCAACTGCTTCCGCCGTTTGTAGTATACTGTAAAGCCACCTCTCCTTCAAACCAGCCGCCTATGCCGGCGTTTGTAACTCCGTTCCGGAAATTCACCGAAGTAATACCGCTCGTGGCAGAAGGCCAGGTGATTCCGGCTGCCTGATAGCTTGGTTGGCCTTCAATTGTATTATCACTTATATTTATGGTTCCTGCACTGGTAGTAATTCCATCAACAATCTTTGCTTCTGCTATGGCTGTGCCAGGAGTTGTCGATGTTGACAAATTTCTCCAGTAATAACCCGTGCCATTACCAGCTGGCGGTGGTGTTGTACCCCCACCTGTATAAGCTTTTACATCTTTTACATAAATAGCCCATGATACATTATTAGTATGTAACTGTCCGGCAACTCTTACGCCAATTACAGTACTTGGTAAAGGTGTACCGCTTGTAAAGCTATAAGTTTGGCCAGAGGCGGCTCCTAAATTAGTATATGGATAGCTGGTAGGGGACATTGTCCATCCTGTTGCATTAGTCCAGGTAGTACTCCCAGATAACTGATACTGTAATCCGATATTATCGGTAAAGATTCCGTTCGTATTTGGATCGCTGGTGTCTATGTTTCCGTTTACGAAATCTACTTTAGTAATACCCGATTTTGCGCTACTCCAGATAACACCAGCTGCCTGGTAGGCATTAGGGTCTCCGTCCGGAAGATTAACAAAAGTTGCCGGGTTATTATCACTTATGGCGTTATTACCTAATTTAGTTACATCCTGATTAGGAGCAGTCATGTTCCACCAGTAGAAACCTGAGCCATTAGGGATGTAAGTGTAACCACCGCCACCGCTACCTGAGGTAAGTACGGGTAGTACCGTGCTGGCGTCAGAGAAATTATCCGCAGTTCTGGCTTTCACAGTCATATCGTAGCTGGTTCCTGGCGACAAAGATGCGACGGTGAAACTGGTACTGGTAGGTGAACCGACCAACACGCCATTTTTGTAAACTGAGTATCCCGTTATCGTTCCAAAGGCATTTGGAGAAGCCGTCCAATTCAATGTAAAGCTGGTACTGGTAATGTTGCTTGCATTTAGGCCGGTAGGCGCCGGAGGAGCCTGAAAACTTGAAGTGGGTACAAATACGCCCAGGTAATCCTGAACAATGGGTCTGTTAGGAACAAATTCAAACATAATCTGGTTTTCACCTGCATTCAGGTTGGGCAGCAGTACGCCTCCGTTTGTCTCTTCCCACCTAAAATTGTCAGACATAAGTGGAACCGCCAGGTTGCCTATCCTGGTTCCATTTACGTAACAAGCGAGGGAACCATTTTCAACGTATCGCAAAAATGCAGCATACGTGCCCGCCGTAGGTACATTAATGGTATAGGTAATAGAGCTCCCAGTTGAACCGAGTCTTACATGCCCTGTGCCTGAATAACCGGGTACATTGGTTAAAGGAGTAGCACCAACTATTACCGCATTTTCAGACTCGTACTTTATGGCAGATGCTTTTAATGGGGTTCTAACCTTAAGTGTAGAACTGTACGGAGACAGGTTGTCCAAACGGTCTTTGGCCCTAATCTTCACATTATAGGTAGTACCTTCTGTTAAACCCTCTACCGTAAAGTTAGTTACCTTAGGGGTACCTACCAATATGTCGTTTACCATTACCTCATAGCTGTATACTCCTAAATTATCAGTAGATGGAGTCCAGTTTACAGTAAACTTGGTTGGAAAAATAGCGCTTGAAATAAGATTTGTTGGCGCCTCAGGATTAATTTCGTCGGTTATAGCATCGGATGAGGTTAACTTCACAAGGCCCATTAGACTTGGATTATTATGCGTATTGGGAATAGTGCCATACCAGCTAAATCGTGTATCTTCACTTCCGCCGTCATCATCATCACCTACACTTAGCTCAATACCCATAACATTTAGGGCTCCGGCTATTTCTCCCAGAGAAGTAAATGGTATTTTTACTTCAATGGTATAACCGGTATTAACCCCGTTAACGAATTTTTCCAGCGTACGCACCTCAGTACCAGCCAGGGAAGTGGCAGGACGTTTAGTTTCACCAAGCGTATTACTACCTCTGGCTACAAAATACTGGAATTGCTTGCGGGTAGAAGTGGAACCATAGCTGTTGGGCTGTGAGCCATCGGCATCAATAAAAAGCTCCAGGCGGTCATCACCGAAAGGACTGCTCGGATTATCTACTCTGATTTGATCATCGTTAACATCAACAAAGAAGTACATATTGGTATCATCCCAAAGCGATGTCCAGTTGGCGCTTAAATCTGCCGGAGAAGGTTGAGAAGCACCAACTACCAGATTGGCAATAGGTCGTGTGGCTTCCCATGCAGCTTCTTTATTACCATCAATATTGATGGCTGTAAAGGTTTTAGGAATATCGGCAACGGTTACCGGACTGGTGGTTTTAACATCTATCAGGTTGCTAAAGCCAGAATGATTACCGCTGCCATCTACCGCAACCACTTTTATAACATAGTTGGTGGTACGCTCTAAAGCCGATATTTGTGCGCTCGGCGTGTTGGTTTGTTTAACCAGCACATTATTAACATACACCTGGTAAAGAGCTACTCCTGAATCATCAGTAGAGGCTTCCCAGCTTAGCAGAAAACCCTTACTGGTTTTATCTGCAACACCTGAAGTAGTTAATACCGGTTCAGATGGAGGTGTATTGTCACCAGCATAGGGTGAAGTAGAAGTTTCAAATGCGCCAAGGTCTGGCGGGCCAACTGTAGGCTCATTGTAGTTATTGGTAAACTCTGTTACTGTAATACCCTGGTCTATAGCTCTGGCGGCATCTGGCTTTAAGTGATAATCACCTGCTGCGGCATTTACAAAAAGCTCGTCTAGTACCGCTCCTGTAGCGTCGGTAATATTATTTAAGAAAAAATTGGCAGATTTTGCTCCGCGTAAAGGAGGAGGATCAGAAATGATGTTGTTAAACGCTAGTACATTGGTACCCACCCTTGGACTACCTCCAATATCCATACCTAATGTTAAGCCTTTGCTGCCCTCAGGGTTGCCTTCAATGGGAGTAGTAACAGTAAGCAATACATTGTTGAAAACGTGTACATCCCAACCTGCATTAACAGTTACCGGGTTATTTACTTCGTAAATCACATTATGATCTATCGTTGCACCCATCTGGTTATCAAAATCAGCATAATCAAAATATACTCCATACTTTCTGCCCCCTATCCTCGCTTCAGGGCGGGTATTGTAAATGGTGTTATGATCAACGCGTACCCATTGATAGTTGCGAACACCTCCTTCAATTGCTCCACTGTCATAGCTTCGCATCATAAAGTCATAAATTTCGTTATGGTGTATACGAGCCTGGTGTCTTACCTCGCGGTTGCTATTGACAACACCGCCCATATAGATACCCGAAACGGTAGTATTCCAAATGGTGTTATAAGCAATCTCCGGATCGGAACATATTGTCCCGGTATTAATCGCTCCTGAACTGGCGCAGAGATAGTTGGTTTCATGCACCCTGTTTCTTAAAAATTTGCCGCCCGCACCATGAAAACTTACTGCCGAAGTAGAAGTTAGGCTGATGTCGCAATCCTGCATGATGTTGTTTCTCCCGCTGAATATAATACCGGTAAAGCCTATATGTCCGAAAACAAAGTGACTAAAGTCGCCGGAGAAATTTGTAACGTGGGAAGGGTACTTGAATACAAGACGAGATAATTCGATATCGTGGGCTGATTCCAGAACTCTGGTTGAGTTACTACCGCTTCTGTCTGTAGTAATGGCACAGGCAAAGAAGCTTAAATCCTCAATTTTGTAACTATGATGAGTAGCAGCAGCTTCTGGCCAGAAGCCAAAATATCTGCGTTTGGCTTCAATTAATTTACTGGTAGCTGTCTCAGAATTAGCCGGAGCCCCTCCGCCTATAGGCTTTACATACAAGGTGCCGTTTGTACTTTTCCACCACTCACCAGGTTCCAGCATAGCATTTATATCCGAAACGTTAGGCAAAGCGGCCGGGGCAGGATCGAATAGAAAATATTCTGTTCGGGGTCCTACGCCCCAGGGCTGACCTGCACTTCTAACTCCAGACATTTGTGCGGTAATGGTATTGCCATTTATAGCGGTGACAATACCCGTTTGACCCAGCCCATCCATGCCGGAGCCTGCCTGTGCGAGGTTCATCCATATTTTGGCGCCAATCCATCTGGTTTCGCCATTAAAATCATTATCTGTGATGGTAACTATGGTGTTACTTCTACCACTACCCGGATTGGGCACGGTCATATTATCGGCACTGGCATTATAAGGCATTAGTACCAAATCGGCATCGGTTGAGTTTTCGGGCCTTTTTGGCCAGCGGCACAGTTCAATCATCTTGCCATCCTGAAATACCTGATTACTTCCAAACTTACTTGTGGCAGCATCAGATCCCATATTCCAGTTCATTGGGGTGCTGTATGTAGAACCCGAAGCC
>JANMZB010000057.1:0-1029 GCA_031382725.1 Sphingobacteriaceae bacterium
TTTTCCTTTTATTTCATTCCACTTTCCTTCTTGTTCCAATTTTTCAAATGCACTTCCTACCCCATAATATCCAGGCAAATTTTGTTTTACCTGACTCCAGGCTCCCACATAAGGAACGGCGCGAAGGTCATTGAGGCTAAGCTTGGCCGAAGAACTTCTTTTAGCAGGGCGACTGCCAATATTGGTTTCAGCGTAATATCTCAATGGGCTGGCGAAACTCAAGTATTCCAGGAAGTCTGGATTGTTTTTCAATACACCAAAAGCATTATAGCTTTCATCGGACAACCTTTGTAAAAGGGCGTCCTCATTGGGAGAAAGGGTAAATTCTTTTGAAGAAAATAAATCATTGCTGATACCGGCATGCATCAATTGCTCCATATTGAATTGTGCGACATCAGTAGTTCCAAAATTAGAACTGATCGTTTGGCCCTGAATGGTAAGCTGAATTTCTTTATTAGAAATATTGCGACCCATAGAAGCGTAGAATTGGTGGGTTTTTCCACCACCACGTGCAGGAGGTCCTCCTCTTCCGTCGAAGAATACCACTTGTACCCCGTATTCTTTAGAGATGGTGGTCAGAGCCTCTTTAGCTTTGTAGATACTCCAATTGGCCATTAAATAGCCTCCATCTTTGGTTCCGTCGGAGAAACCAAGCATGATGGTCTGCCTGTTATTTCTAAGTTTTATATGATTTCTATAAATGGCATTTTCGTAAAGGGTCTTCATTACATCCCCTGCAGCCTGTAAGTCGTCGATGGTTTCAAAAAGCGGTACGATATCTACCGTCATTTTATTTTCTTCCCATCCACTCATTTTTAGCAACCCGTAAACCTCCATAATATTGAGGGCACTAGTGCTATGGCTAATGATATATCTATGGCAACCCGCCTCTCCATTGATTCTTTGAATATCTTTGATCGCCCTCATGGTAAGCAAAGTATCTTTGCTCAACTCGTTCGTTATCGTGTCTGTATCAACAGTTGTGGTGGTTTGTAATAGCGCCGAAATTTTATCTGCTTCCGACATCTC
>JANMZB010000062.1:0-1125 GCA_031382725.1 Sphingobacteriaceae bacterium
GCGCAATCCGTAGCCCAGGAATTAATTCCTGGGCTACGGATTGCGCTACGAATGGGCTGACGGTCAGTATTTTACAAAACGATTGCGTGGGACGCCCCGCGTAAGTCCTATTCATTTAACTTCCAGCCCTTCCTTTTGTCCAGCCTCCCTTTGTCATTCAGAAAGAGACCACCGGGGCCAATCGGCCGCTCTTTTTCAAGCTGACCAAGTAAAATCAGGCTCCTTTTCTAAATAAAAACTCCTCAATCTTTCGCACCCGGTCATCCAGATCCAGTGCTTTCTCCAGTAAAGGACGAATGAGTTGTAGTTCATTCTCCATCCGGGCCAGCGAGCCTTGCAGGTGCACCGCATCCATTTTTCGGTTTTCTTCCAGGGATTCCAGGCCGTCAGCCAATCGTTCTATCACCTTGCCCTGACTGCGAAGGACCTCGCCCTGGCTGTGAAGGACCTCGCCCTGACTATGAAGGGCCTGCACAATATCAGTGAGTAAGTCCCGGTGTAAATCGAGCTTCTCCCCGTGTTGAAGTAGAATTTCGTTGTGCAGGTCGTTACTCTTTAATAATTGAATCAGCAGCGATTCGACTTGATTAAATCGTTGGTTGTTGTCCATCTCAATTCTTTTATGAAGACTTGTTTGTCATACAAATGTAGTCAAAAAAACAAGTGATTTTATCGGCACCGCAAAACCAGAAAACGGGTTTTCAATCGAAGAACCCGTTTTTTTCCGAACGATTATTTCCGTACACGAATCTCATTTGCGTATCCCCGCCCTAAAGGAGTGATTGAGTGATTGAGTGATTGAGTGATGGAGTGATGGAGTGATTGAGTGTGTGATATACCCCGTCGCAAAGATATGAGCGGCGTTGCACCGAAACGACGTAGCCCGCCACGCAAACCCCTCTGCCATTCTTCCGAACGGCCAAAAAACCACAGCGCAGAACCCACGATAGGTTGGTATCCGTAGCCCAGGCATTATGAAATTTAATTAATTAACTCAAGTTGCTAGTTAGACTTGAAAGTATTTAAGGATAGTGAAAGCCAGGATAAAGAAAAAGGTTTTGAACTGAAACCCTTCGATAGTCACGGCGTGGATGCGCTTTGGAAAGCGGGTTGTGATTTCACTAA
>JANMZB010000067.1:0-3875 GCA_031382725.1 Sphingobacteriaceae bacterium
CGCAGCTTCTTTAATAGCGATTACCTCGTGTTTACACCCTAAATTTTTAACCAGATCCAAGGCATCCTGCACCGAATGGCCTGTTGAAAACTTTGAAGGCATTAATACGGCCATCACATTTTCCGGACCTAAAGCTTCGGCAGCCAAAGCACAAACCAAAGCAGAATCAATACCGCCCGAAAGACCAAGAACAGCTTTACTAAAGCCGGATTTATAAAAGTAATCGCGTATGCCTAAGATTAAAGCCTGATGGATTTGTTCAATATCCGGAAGCGGATTATGTTCTTTGGCCTCAAGCCCTTTGATTTCTTGCTGATCAAAATCATAAATTCTGAGGTCTTCTATAAAATAATTTAATTGATCGAGCATTTGCCCTTGAGCGTCAAACACCAAGGAACCACCATCGAAAATAATCTCGGTTTGAGAACCAACCTGGTTTACATACAATAAAGGCAAATGGTATTTTTTACAGTTATCACTGAGGATTTTATACCGGTTATCATCATGATTATAAGAAAAAGGCGAGGCTGCAATGTTGATCATCAGGTCGGGCTGCTCTTTGATCAGCTCGTCCATAGGAGCGGAAATGTATAGCGGATTATCGTTGATATTCCACAAATCCTCGCAAATAGTTAGTGCTATTTTCTGACCTTTAAAGTTTATACAAGAAAACGATAATGCGGGCTCAAAATATCTGTACTCATCAAATACATCGTAAGTGGGCAGTAACGCTTTATTTACAAGTTGCTTTATCTCACCGTTCTCAATAAAATAGGCTGAATTAAAAAGATCCTTTCCCTCGATACGAGGATTTTTTGTTGGCGCCCCTAAAATGCAGGCTATATCTATACACGAAGCCGAAATGGTTTTTACTGCTTCATTACAAAGCTCCTGAAACTCTGTAAACTCCAAAAAATCTCTTGGAGGATATCCACAAACAGCTAATTCAGCAAATACTACAAGATCTGCGCCCTGCCGTTTTGCATCCTGAATGGCAACGATTATTTTATTTGTATTAGATTCAAAATTACCAATATGATAATTGAGCTGGGCTAGTGCAATTTTCATGAAGAAGATTTGAGATGTGAGACTTGAGATGTGAGAGCATACTATTTACCGGTTTGTGTTATAGATTTTTAGAAAAATACTCCCAGTTGAAGTGTAACAAATGGATTTTTTGCCTCACTGTTTTTAAACGTTTTTGTAAATCCATTATTGAAAGTAACGCCGGTAAGTCCACTTAGGTTTTTACCAATGCTCCACTCGGCACCGGCTCCGGCTACCAAACCCAGCCTGAAAATATTAGCGTCGGAAGAAAGCGAAACATCTTTTGATGTAGTTCCCGAAGCTGAAGTAACATCCTTTTTTGCAGAGACCTTAATTCCTGTGCCCAAGCCAAATTGGCCATAAAACTTTCCAAGACCAGAAGGGTTGCTCTTCAACTTCAATGTAAGGGGGATCTCGATGTATTGAAGATGGAAATTTTCAATTGATTTATCCGCTCTCTTTGCTTCGCTGTTTAAAGAGGTAAGGGTAAAAGCTGTAGAAAAATAGTAATTTTTGGCAAAGCCGAAATCGGCAAGAACACCGTACGATAAGCCTGCTTTTGAGCCTTCAGAAACCAACGCATCTCCACCGTTTGTGAGCCAGCTTAAAGTTGGCGACAACGTAAATCCCAGCTGAAGGCTTTTCTCTTCAGTTTGTGATTTAGCCAGAAACGGGATCAGCAGGGCGGCAAAAAATATTTTGTATTTCATAAATTTGTTTTGAAGCGTCGCATTAAGTGTGTTTTTGTATTTTCGCTTTTATACACGAACATGAATCTGAAAAACACAGTTCAAATCTACCTGTTTTTTTTAATTGGAATATGTCTATTTAGCTGCCGGAATAAAAAGGATGTCGATGTAAGCGCCATAGATCTGGAAGTAAAAATTGAAAGATTCGATCAGGAACTAAGTAACCTAACACCACAAAACTTCCAAAATCAAGTACCTGCTATTCAAAAAAAGCACGGCTTTTTCTACCAGGATTTTATGGAGGGGATGTTAAGTGTGGGGAATATTAACAGTCCTGAGTATCATCAAAACTTAAAAACTGTTTTGTCGAGCCCGGATTATAACGCTTTAAAAGATGAGGTTGCTGCAAAGTTCCCAAACATGAAAAAGCATGAAGAAGAACTTACTGATGGCTTCAAGCACATTAAGTATTACTATCCTAAACAAAACATTCCCCGTATCATTACCTTTTTCTCCGGGTTTGCGGTGCAAACTCCTATCGGGGATAATTACATTGGCATCGGACTGGATATGTTTCTGGGGGCAAACTCGAAGTTTTATCCCGCTTTAAGAAGCAGCGTTCCTGCCTACATTTCACGGCGCTTTACCGCCGAAAATATTACGCCCCGTGTTATAGAAGCATTTACTCGTGAGGAGTTATTCCCTGAACCGGATCAGAGTACTTCTTTGCTTCAAAAAATGATTTATAACGGAAAGATTCTCTATTTCATGGATGCAATAATGCCTGATGTTCCCGATTCATTGAAAATTGGATACACCAGTGTTCAGCAAAAATGGGCAAACGAGTTTGAATCAGGAATCTGGGGTTATTTTTTGCAGGAAAATTTACTGTACGAAACTGATTATATGAAAATTCAGAAGTACCTTACCGAAGCGCCCTTTACGCCAGGTGTTGGCGAAAAAAGCGATTCTGCACCTAAACTTGCTAATTTTATCGGCTGGAAGATTGTTAAACAGTATATGGAAAGAAACTCTGCAGTTACCCTGCAAGAGCTAATGAAAGATACGGACGCTCAGAAAATCTTGGAAAAGGCAAAATATCATCCCGATTAATCGAGTTCCTGTTTGTCATTTCGCCCTAAGGAGAAATTTGCGCTGTTATGGTTAATTCAAAGATCTCTCCTTAGGGTGAGAGGACAAAGCGCATGTTAATTCCGAAGAACTAAGAAGTTTTCCGCACACTAGCTTCCTGTGTTTGATATTAACGATGCTGAACAAGAGATGCTGAAACAAGTTCAGCAGGACGTGGCGCATTATAAGGCGCGTAGGTCTTCCCGAACTTGTTTCGGGATCTCGCATTAGTTTTTAACTATGTAATCGTCCTTAAAGAGAAATCTGCACTATTTTGGTAATGATTTATTAAAAAGATCTCTCCTAAGGTCGAGAGGACAAAGCGCAATATTACACTTACTCTAATAGTTGGCGATTGGGATTGCCCCCGAGAAAGTAAAGGCAGGAATAGAAGAAATAATACTAAGCGTTTCATTAAATCTTCAACGCTTAGAAATTACGTATATGTTGTGCATACAGTAATTATCTGCACAAGAACAGCAATTGTTAAAATTTACAATTCAACAATTATTTTAAAATGTTAGTTACCGATTTTAGGCAGATGATAACGCCAATCACAAAAATGAGGTTCGATAAAATATCAACGAAAGTCCAGTCGCCAATAAAGCGTAAGAATGTTCCGATGTTGACTACAATTATACCAACAATCATTAATGTATAATGAGCAGGATTGTTGGCATTTTCAGAATTTTTAGTATTGTGAACAGTATTTGTAGAATTTTCCATATTAAAATTTTATCTGGCAAAATTACGAATCAAATTTAATTCTGGAAAGGCTTTTACCTTTTAAAACTTTTCATTTTAGATTGCAGTTAAATTAACGCTACCAAAAAGCGCAAAAATTGCGCTTTCATCCTTCAAAGCTTGCGAAAGAACACATAATGAAGATATCTAATATAAAAACACTAGCAGAACTAAAAAGATCAGGCTATACATCGCGTTCGATAAAACAAGAACTCCGTGAAAACCTCATTAAGCAATTAAAAAACAAAGAGGCCGGTTTTGAAG
>JANMZB010000085.1:0-2732 GCA_031382725.1 Sphingobacteriaceae bacterium
GTGTTAAAGAACTCTTTTGGATTCTTACCAATAGCCATAAGATCATCAAATATACACACACATACTCGTAGTGTGTGTCACAGTCTTTTAACCACACATCAGGATCTGCTCTGCATGGTGAGTACCCCATATCACGAAGAGGATTCGCAAAGCGATCATGCAAAAGTGCTCAAGAAGAGCGTAGCCCGTACAAGGCGCGCTCAATTACAAGAAGGTGACCTTCAAGACTACCAAGCTCTGGTCCAGCTATGAAGCATACCTTTTCTTGTGTATATGCCTCAAGGTATGCAGAGGATACGTCTCCAACCATTACGTGTAGGTCATTAAGTTCTGCAGACACAAGAGCAATGTGTAGAATGCGCAAGGAGACAACACCAGAATAGGAGTAGTCGAGCTTTGTGACGTAGATCATGCTTCACCGCAAATACAAAATGTACCACAATGCGCTTGAACCCATCAACATACGGTACTTATCCGTGGTCTTTAAAAGAATTAAATTCATTTAGGGAGTCGATTTCAGACTTCATTGCATCTCCCCATTTGGTGTTACAATTCTTACTATCCAGTGCATAAGCTTCCTTGACATTTCGAGGGACTTGAATTCCGATTTGGTAAACAGGACCCTTTTTCTGTTTCGCCTGATGCAACATGCGGTTAAGCCTCGTTTTATTGGATGTAATAGACTTCAGACGTTTCCAGCCAGGAGTATCAAGTAAATCGTTTTCTTCAGCATACTTAGCCAATGAAACGGGATCATCTTTGATCATTACATCAAGTGGCTCATATGTTTCAGAGCCATCTTCCCAGTGGATAAGGACATTAAACGTAGATCCTTTGTAGTCTGGATGACTATTTTTCAATGGACCTTGATGATCCTTGATTGAAACAAATGTCCATACTTTGTTGTCAGGATCTTCTTCTTCACGCTCTTGCTGTTGTTCAACAATATCAGAGAGCATATTGTATGTGAGAATTTCATCAAATTGACCTTCGCCAATTTCAACAAGAAACTTAATCTTCTTGTGGTTTGCAGCCTCATTATCGATAATTTGACGAACAATCTTTGCTCGATATGCCTTGCCATCATCCATCTCACGCAAAAAGGTTAACCCTAGTAGTTCCTCAGGAAGGAACTTTGGTAATTTTAAATCGGATGGATTCACTTGTAAGTCTGCTATATCTGTTGATGACATGATAGGCTTAATAGCAGGGTTGGACTCCCCTCCATCAGAATGGAAATTACCATGGCTCGATTGATGTTCAGCGCGAAGGTTGGGATTATCCAGGTCGAGGGCTGAACGAAGCTCCGATCGGGCCAAAACCTTGGTAGATAAGTCATCAAGCACCAGGAATGTAAGGGTATCGCCCTGGTGTTCTGCTACTCCTACAACACGGCCAGTACGTTCCAAACTCTCAGAAGGAAATGCATGACTGGGTGGCTTGAAGTAAACGGGTTCAAACCAGCGGAACGCAAGGATAGCAGAGATATCAGGTTGCTGCCCCGTTGCGGCCTCAATTGGAGTCTTCCAATCAATGCTCTCAGTGGAGAGACGATTTAGAATATATATGACATAATTTACACAAAGCAGCCAAAGATTGGGTGGTGTATTTGTCCTATCCATGAGCTGGTTAGACATTTTCTTGACCTCCTGAATACGACGCTCGGCTGAATTTTGATGCTGATGATGAGGTTCACACTGAAAGTCTTTGATGGCATACATGCGAAGTATTTCATGAACGGCACGGCCGATTTGGGCTTTAGCATTGTCACTGAACAATGCATTGGGGGCACCATGTTGACGAATGAAATTCTCAAAAGTACTGGCCATTTCATCGCCAGTTTTCATAGAGTACCCAGCAGTGAGCAAGCTTTTGCACCCACAGTAGAGCTGCAACATGGTTGTACCACCGTGACCCATGATGCCATCATCATGGGCAGGAACATCAGAAAAGAATGTATCTGTGGCAACAGTATCATTGAGCCTACTGATGTTGGCCGCAGGAAAGCGGCTTTTGAAATGCTTGCGCAGCGGAAGGCGGGTATCCATTCGTGCAAATTGAGATGTGTTGGCGATCGTGTGTTGAATTCGTCCAACAGGGACAAAACCAAAATGTGGTTTGAGTCGATTAAAGTCATGTTGCTTGGGTTGAACAATATGACGGTTCATGACAAATCGTTGATGAAGGGAGGTGTAATGGACATGATAAATACAAGCATCAATATTACTAGAATGGGTGACAGTATGGTGGTTATCTAGCTGATACTTTGTAAGCTCCCCATAATCATTTAGGGAATTGTGGTGGTATGAGGGTGAATTATCATCATCTTCAAGAAGTTCAATGTCAGATGCATTGAATTCATTGTCCAGAATAGAAGGGTCCCATGGGAGATCGGAAGTGAAAAATACATGAGGATACCCATCCAACTCCGTATCAGTAGGAGGATGCATATCCATGAAGGGAAGACCATTACGAATAGACAATGGAATAATATAACCATCAGGTGTTTTGATGCATTGCTGACCCGAGCCTAGCCCTTTGGGAGTATCATCAATGGTCAATCCAAAGTGTTTTAATTGATTGACAGAATGAACCGTTTTACCTTGACCATAATGAGCGTATTGGTGAAAAATCCCAATAATAGGTCCTCTGTGTGTCTCAATGAGGCCAGCAACAGTGGAGAGGGGCAGGTTGGTAACTGATTTATCAGCTATGCCAGAGACATCAGCAAC
>JANMZB010000105.1:0-1441 GCA_031382725.1 Sphingobacteriaceae bacterium
GAACAATTGTGCAAAGTTTCTTTGCATTGGATTAAATTAAACGTGATAATATCTCATGTTGAGATCCAAGGATGTGGCGTATTGAAATCCTTCTACCTTCAACAATAGATCCTGTATCTTTGGTAATAAAAGTACCAGCAATAGAATTCCATGAAACTGGGGGTCCTTTAAAGAATTTTGACTGCTGTATTAATGATTCATGCATTACTGACTGGGACACCACTGTCCAGTGATATGTTAAATTGTTTCTCAGTTTTATTTTCGATTCCTACCTTTAATAATCCATTTATAATAGGTAAGGGAAATGAAATTGTTTTTTGTTTATTTGAATTGTTGCCTTGTAGTATGTATCTAATAGAATAGATTGACTGATTAATACAATGATCTAATATGTAAATATTATGTATTGTCTCTACCTTATCAATCTCTTCCATACTATGGCCTATTTGTCATTCATTGTTATCATCATCTGAATCAAATTTGAATTCATTAAATACATTTTCATCAAATGCAAAGTTCTCTTCTTTTTTGCGTTTGTTTGTTGATTTCAAGTCTTCAACTTTAGATTCATTGTTTGCTTCTTTATAAGCTTTCTTAATGAAATTGAACATTTGTTCTTAGTTTGAAACTCCTGTTTCTGTTTCTTATAGTTTGTAGCTCCTCCTGCTTCCCAGGCAGAAGCCATTCGCTTTGCTTGTGCCTGAATGACTTTGCATTCATTGGCATCATGTCCATGTGTCTTATGTAATGGACAATATTTTTCTTTATTGTTTTTCTTTAATTTGGAATCCTTAACAAAAGGATTAGGCGGTAATTTAACCCCTCTTTCACTAGCACTCGGCTTAGTTTTGACATTCTGTCCAGTTTCAGTTGTTTCACCGAAAGAAATGCGTTCACACATCTCAATGAACTCATTTGGAGTATGGCTTAAGGAATCAAATCCAATTTCAACCATTTTCTTTTGCCATGTATTGGGAATCCCAAAGACCAAAATATCCATGATTTCTTCATCTGGTAATTTGGTAGCATCAGCTTCTCCATCCTTTGTAGGAAAATATACCAAGTAGTCATTGAGTTCCAAAATGCGGTCGACATATTCTCGAATACTCAAATCTCTTGGCTTGCGCATGAACTGTCACATGGCTTGCTTCTGGATGGCATATGCATGAAGGGGAAATACAGATCCCGCTACTTGCTTTAAAACTGCATCCAAATTCTGATCTGTTTCAGCGCCAATTGTATTGCTGGCATTGTTGAAGGATGTTAATGCTTCCAATGAAAAGTCGGCGAGCCATTGCATACTGTTCTGGTCCAGTTGTGATGTTCTGGCCCCTCAAAACCTTCTTCAAGGCAATCACTGTCTTGATGAAGTCTTCTGGCATTCCTGTGCGAAAAGTCTTCACCTTTACTTCATACGTCGGACCATCTTTCTCTGTCGGTG
>JANMZB010000014.1:0-2541 GCA_031382725.1 Sphingobacteriaceae bacterium
TAAAAATTATCTTTTATCGATTGCAGTAATCTGCCGCCTTTATAATAATAGCGTTTCCAATAAGGTTCGTTTAAGTTGCTTATCATTACTCCTCTGCTGCTAGACGCATGTGCGAATTTATTATCACCCAGATAAACACCGACATGAGAAATAGCTCTGCTATTGATTTTAAAAAATACCAGATCACCTTCTTTAAGTTCTTCTTTGTTTAAAGGATTCACCATACTAAAGATGTTTCTGGAATTATTACCAATTACTGTATTAAAAACTTTATCGTATAGTTGGTAGGCAAACGCAGAACAATCAATACCTCTCTCTGTATTTCCGCCTAAACGGTAAGGAGTACCTAACCAATCATATACAAACTGATATAATTTTACATTAGATGTTGCAGAAACGGCAACTCCCATAATTTGAGAAAAATAATCTTTTGCAAGGTTATCCGGATCTTCGGGGGCTTTTTTGTTTTGTGCCTGGGTAGAAACAGACAAAAACACAATTAGAAGCGATGATAATAGATATTTTTTTAACATTTTTTCGTTTATCAGTTAAACAACAGACTTATAAACGCCCTCTTACATTATGTTTTAATGCCGAGCATTGCAAAACTAACTATTTAAAAATCCTATGCAAGTTATTTCTTTCTTCTTTTAACAAATTTTAACAAGATGTTGTACCAAAGAGTATACAATTTGAAAAGGAATAGATAGTTTAATCATTTACGGGGATGTCAGAAATTGGTTACAAATTAAGGGATAAATTTAGGATAGTATCAATGTTGTTAAATGTAATTTAATCCCATTGTTTGAGAAGAGTTATAATAAAAAGGCTCAAAACTGTTATCCATACATTCAGAACTCACTTTTACTAACTCGCAGTTTATATTCCCAAAAAGACTGGCAATGGCTGCATCCGCAGCATCACGGCCACTGGCAATTTTAATTAAGCCATTTAGTGGAGAAAGCTTCGTAGCATCAAAAATTATCCATTGTCCGCCTAGGTAAGCCTCAAAGCATGCGTGGAAATCAGGCGGATATAATTTATATGCATATCCGGTAAAATATCTGGCAGGAATGGTTAAAGCCCTGCACAAGGCAATTCCCAAGTGTGCAAAATCGCGACATACTCCAGCTTGTTCTGTAACCGTATCGTAAGCAGAAGTTTGTGAATTTGTCGAGCCACTCAAATACTCCACATTGTCATGTATCCATTCTGTTAAAGCGATAACCTTTTCAAAAGCGTTGGTAATTGTTCCGAATTTATTGTTTGCCAAACGATAGAGTTTATCCGACTGGCAATATCTGCTGGGGTAAAGATAAGTTAGAACTAAAGAGTCCAGCTCTCCAACAGGAACATCGTTTAACTGTCCTAAATCAATTAAATTAATTGCATTATCAACAACAGCATTATATTTAATATTCAAATGAGTGCCTTCCGGTACTCCTATCCTGATAAAGCGATTTTCGCCATGTGAAGAAAGCAGCTCTTCTCCTTTGATATATGGATCAATTATGAACGATTCTTCAAGGACAGTTTGCGAAGGCGTACGAAGGGCATGGATATTTAAAATGATAGTGCTATCTGATAAAATCTGGTAGGTTAACTCACTCGATATCTTAAATCTCATCAAATTCTATTATCAGGGTTTAACCTGGAGTTTATTAAATACGGCATCCATCCACTCTTCAGGAATATTTAGTAGGGCGCTTTTTAATTCATCCGCCCATTGAGCGGAAATTTTTTGTAAATCTTTTTGCTCATACCGATGTTCCACCATACCATAGCTATCGGTTTTATAAAGCACAACGTCAATCGGAAAATCAACATCATTAGCACTGGCACGGGTAGAATCGAACGATAAAAACCCTGTTTTCAAAGCCAGTTTCATGCTCGAATTACTATCAAGAGTTCGCTGTAAAATGGGTTTGCCATGGCCGCTGTTGCCAATAATTACAAATGGAGCTCCCTGATCTAGCTCAACCCAATTGCCTTCAGGATAGAGCAGGAAAAGTTTATGCTCTTCATCGTCTTTAAGTTGCCCGCCGATGATGGTATTGAGATTAAATTTGAACCCCGATTTTTCCAGTGCCACTCTATCTTCCTCAGCTACTCTTCTTACCTGCTCGCCAAAGGCATTAACTGCTTTGTATAGTTTATTATGCTCAGCACCCTCTTCTACAAGCTCTCTGAAATATAAAATCGCCTTATCTCTCACAGACCTTAATCCGCTGGTCATGATAAATAAAGAATAATGATCTTTTTGCTCAATAAGTATTTTCTTTTTAATAGTAGTATCCGAGCCAGAAGTAATGCGTGTGTCGGATATGGCTACTAATCCTTCTTTAACTTTTATCGCAAGGCAATAGGTCATATATGTTTCTTGTTTGGGCCAAGGTAAAAATTATATGTCATTTATGATTGTAACTAAATACCCAAGAACCTTAACCCTCAATGTAACATTTTATAAGTATTTGAAAATCTACATGTTATAATTGTGGTAAAAAGTGCACACTCTACTGTCTTAAATTCTACAATGTGCCT
>JANMZB010000155.1:0-1022 GCA_031382725.1 Sphingobacteriaceae bacterium
CATAAAACCTCTTGAAACGCATCTTGCTTTATATCTAACAGATTTATCTTGTTCCAATTTTACCTTGAAGATCCATTTTGTTGTAATCAATTTTTGCTTTTGTTGATTAACCACTTTATCTCTGGATACTTTCTGCCATACTTTTCTTGTAAGAAAATTATTAATCTCCTTTTTAATCGCTTCTTCCCATTTACCTTTATCTGGTCCTGCAAGTGCTTCTTTCATAGTTGTAGGCTCTCCTGGATCAGATATAATTGCGGAATAAGCTTCATGTAATAATGAATTTATTTGTCCTGTAGTTGGATTATAAAAGGTACTTAATTTTCTAACTTCACTTGATTTAGGTTGTCGTATTCCTAATCCTCGTAACTCTCTAGTTAAGTTTCCTTTAATCTTTGGAATAATAGTAGCTTCTCTTTCGTCATGCTGTTCTTCATCGGATGGATTATCCTCTGACACATCTTCTTCCTGATTTCATTTTCACTTTCTTCCTCCTCTATTTCACCGTCTTCCTCCTGAATCATATCACCTGTTTTTAACCTTCTATTTTCTTCTTCTTCATCATCTTCCTCATCATCTTCTTCATCATCAAATTCAAATTGTCCCCCCTGTTTTTCCAAAACTAAGGTGGAATCACGATAATGTGATAATAAATCTTTGATGACGTGTACATCTTGAGTATTAAACTGTTCTTTGTTTAATAATTGTTGTATAGAAGAGCGGCGATGTATTTGTAGGTCTGGTTTTGGATCAACAGTTTGCCATGATGACCAGGATACATCTCTTGAAAGGATGATGGATCTTGTAGATGGGTTATAAAATCGATAGGTATTGGGACTATGTTGCATAGCATATCCCACAAAAACACAAATTGTTGCTTGAGGTTTTAATTTACTTCTTATTTTATCTCGAATGGTGATATATCCTGACCGTCCAAAAGGTTGAAAATGTTGTGGAGTTAATAAGGAAGGACGGTTATAAAATAATTCAGCAGATTGATTATTGTTTATACAAGCAAGATT
>JANMZB010000218.1:0-1099 GCA_031382725.1 Sphingobacteriaceae bacterium
GTAACTATATTCAGCGCACCTACCGCCAGAATGTGTTGCTGCTTACCGCCACGCCATTTACAAACTCGCCCCTTGAAATCTACTCCATGCTTTCCTTGGTGGGGTATGAAAGCATGAAGCAAATGGGCATATCGACCCTTACCCGCTTCATGGAAACCTTTGTGCAGCAGACCCGGGAATATGCCCCCAATTATAAAGACGAAATTGTATCTACCCCTGTGGTAAAGTCCTACAACAACAGGCTGGTGTTGCAAAAATTGATTTACAACCACATCAATTACAAAACAGGGGAAGAAGCAGGAGTTAAAAGGCCTTGCAAAATAAACTTGCCAAGATTGAATGCAGTTCAAAGTGATGGCACTATCCGTAGGCTTGCTCCCGAAAAACAGATATTGACTTACTTGGCCATGACACCCATACAGCGGGCAAACCAACAAGAAATTGTGGAGTTAGCCAGGTCAGGTACAGCGAGAGATAGTAATGTCATGAGAGCCTTAGGACAGTCGCTTGACAATGCGCTAAGCCCCTTCTTGTACAAACATAGTTTGCCTCCAGAGGATTATTTGGAGTTCATAGAGGAATCCCCCAAACTTAAATATACCATGCAGTGTATTCGCACGGTGAAGGAATACCACGAAGCAAGGCAGGAACCTGTATCGGGACAAATCATTTATGCCAATCGTGGAAAGGACTATTTCCCTTTCATCAAAACTTATTTGGAAAAAGAAATAGGGTATAAGACCAAAGTCAAATTCAATAAGTCTACCCTTGACGAAGTAGAAATCATCAATTCGGGTATCAGCCAGGACAGAAAGGAAACCATCAAGGATGCATTTTTAGAAGGAGTGGTAAAAATCATCATTGGCACGGCTACCATCAGGGAAGGGATAGACTTGCAGAAAAAATGTGCGAACATCTACAACTTATATCCCGATTGGAATCCCACAGACATCAAGCAACTCGAAGGTAGGGCATGGAGACAGGGCAATGAGTTTGGCTACATCAGGGTGACTATGCCCCTGGTAGAAAATTCTATGGATGTTTTTGTATTCCAAAAACTGGATGAGAAGATGCACCGCATAAATGACATTTGGTATAG
>JANMZB010000245.1:0-1059 GCA_031382725.1 Sphingobacteriaceae bacterium
GTCTTTCACCCTTTGTTTTTGCTTGGGTGTTACTAAACTTATTAATCTTTTTACGTTTAGATTTACCGATTGCACAGCTTATGCGCGGTGTTGGGGTCCTTTTGCGGGTAATACCAAAAGATTTAGCTGTGGCTTTAACCACTAGTTCGTGTGGATGACCTAATTGTTCATGGACCTGATCATAAGGGATGTTTGATATGGCGGTACATGAGGTTTCCGCCATTATAGGTAGAATATCTACACCCAAAAGGCGACCTGATCCATTTGGAAAGACTTTATCAAAAGTCATTTCTTGTTCACTCAATGTCAATTGGATTAAGCCATCATGGCTACTTAGCTCAACATAAGGATTGGTTATTGCCTTGGTTAAAGAAAACAGGTTTAACCAAAGTTTGGGTACATAGAGGACATCTAGGAGTATGATTTCAAAACTCCTGCCGTTCTTTTGAATCACTGTTCCTCTATATTTTCCTTTTGGGACACTGAAAATCTTTTCATTGTTGCCAACTGTGACTTCTGTTTTACAGGGAACTAGATCAAACATACCATTTGTGGAATAGCGCATATGACAGGTTGCACCAGAATCTCCAATAAAAGTATTTTCAGTCATCTCCACATTATCTTGGGATGAGGTCAAAAATGCTTTGCAGTAGTTACAGGATGCAATTAAAATCATTGCAGCTTTGTCTGAGTCTGCACTGTTTGATTGGTTATCCTCTGCTTTACGTTTGTCTATTGCTTTCTTTTTAAAGCAATTTGCTTCGATGTGATTGGTTTTATGACAAAAGTTACACACTTGTTTTGGTTTATCCACCATGGGTATGGCTTTGTCTTTTCCATTATTTTTATTTTTAGGTCTTGGTTGATCCCAACAGTCAACTGATTTATGACCTCGTTTACCACAGAGGTTACAATTTGATTTGACTTGGGTGGGATATGTTGCTATCATAGTAGCTTGATCTCCTCGTCCTTTATTTTGTCCATTATTACCGCGATGATTAGGTCCATTACCTTTTAATAATTCATTTTGACTGTAAAGATGCTTAAGTCAGCCTGTAG
>JANMZB010000288.1:0-1701 GCA_031382725.1 Sphingobacteriaceae bacterium
TCCCAGATTCACATCCTTGGAGATACACACTACCAAACAACAACAAAATTACCAACAGAACAAATCAACCCTGCAACACAAAACATTACTACTGATAGCAGCCACCATACATCAGCTAACAATATCAACACCTTATACATCGGAATACATTGCACATCCTCATACGAGCAACAAACCTTCATGTGGATAGTCACAGACAAGCAACACAAAGTCATCCACAAAGGACACCCCCAATATCTCCACTCCACGAAATGTTCATCAATCAGAGGTGGTCTCCTTGGATTACTACTAGCACTCAAAGCCATCACATCCACTACACACCAAAACTTGCACACAGCATCGAAACAAAATTCTAATATACTGATATGCAGTCGTGACACCAAACTCCTGAACAAAATCAAGAAGGGTTCACACCAATACAACACAGCCCGTAACATGACAAGTAACGAGCAAGGAATATTTTCTGAAATACTACCATTACTGGGATTATTTCTCACATACAAACTCCACCGTAACACAAACCGAGATGACCGACAATCAGCAGTTTCCTTTCCCATAAATGAATGCACCCACACGCTCACCAACAACCACTCACCCACTCTGGTCTGATACAAACCACGTGGCCCAGCCACACTTTGGCATCAATCAGAAGAAGTATCAGCAGACCTTGAAAACACACTACGACAAGCAAGTACATCCATCAACCTCCGGCAGTACATGCAACTCAAATACAAATGGGAAAATGTGGACATCGATAACATCGACTGGACGATCCACGGGAATGCACTTCACTCAATACCTGCCCGCCAACGAAAAACAACTACCCAACTAATACACAACTGGCTGCCCGTAAATGGACACCCTGGACGTACCCAACACACATCCAATACGCTCTGTCCGGGCTGCAGCCTCCACATTGAAACACAACAGCACTTCCTTACATGCACCAAATACAACGAACAATGGGACAAACATCTACAGAAGGCTGGAATACTAGAAGTTGATCAAAACATGAATCATCTCAACCACATCCTATATTGGGCCGTCACACACCACGAACACCCAGATCAACACTTCCCACTACAAACAATACCACAACAATACCATAAGCTCATCGAGGATCAGTCCAGCATCGGATGGAACCAAATCCTCCTCGGACGATGGGCACTAGAATGGGTCCGACAATACGACATCACAAACCCTGATCAAGGCGTCAGTATAGCCACAGCAAAGCTCACCTCCCTATGGACCGCCGTTTACAACGTTTGGCAATATCGTTGCGATTTACAACACAAAGACATAGAAAATTCAGAGGCAAAGCAGCGACACCAAATTCAACCACAAGTACAGGCGATATACAACCTCAAACACCGTCTCGACCACATAGACCAACAATGTCTCGAACAAACTCAAAAAACCACACTCAAACTACCCATCAAACAGCTCAAAGACTGGCTAGTACGAACAGAAAACTTTGTGAAGAAAGGCCTCCAACGCGCAAAAAAAAGATTAAAACAGAAAAACCATGCCATCACCTCATATTTTCAACCTAAGCCACAAACCACAGCAGTACAACATTACACCGCACCCTCAACACACCCTGCAAACAACCTTCAAGAGCTGCAACCACTGGATCAAACCACACGCGAGAACTTCCGACCACCGTAGACCCATTCCCAAGAGTGGAAGTCACTACAGCAT
>JANMZB010000297.1:0-1044 GCA_031382725.1 Sphingobacteriaceae bacterium
AAATGGTGCAGATGGAAATAGCTTGATTTTAAAACAGCAATATGAGAAACATTGTATAATGAATGGTTTAATGGATTCGAGTGAAACATTCCGTGATGAAGTTCGTAAAATTACAAAACGACAAGGGTGGAAAAATTTCAAGTTATTGACCGATGAAGATTACCATTACTCGTCGAGTTTTGCGGAGTGTATGCTAGATCATCTTGGCTCATCATGTAGTAATGAAAAGGATCGGGAATCTGCATGGGCAAAAATAAAAAAGGATGTGTTTGCGTCTATGCAAATTGCTCGCTCAGGTGCCACACAAAGTTTGAAAAAAACTTTTTTGAGTACGTTATTTGTTTTTACACAATGTTCAGGTTTAATTTAGTTATATGCCCTATATATTTGCTTACTTCATCTTCTCTTATTAACAGCAATGTATGCCAGTAACAGTTTACCAAAACTCGATGACTTTAAAAGTGGAAGAAGGAATTTTGAAGTTTATCGGATTTTTTGTGAACGTTTTGTACAGTGTGTAATTGGCACAGGTATATTTAAGAACGCATGTTATAAAAACAATTTAATGGATTATTGTACAGTAAGTGATGAAGCGATAACTTTCCTCATTCTTGATAATAATTGGGACAGTTGGGCAGCAATGGGTGAAGCTGCATCCAATAATCTTTCAATGCCTTTGAAAGAATGTGGAATTCCCCAAAAGTATTTCGGTGATAAAATCGGACGTGGTCATTCCTGGAGTAGTGAAGGAAAAATTGCATACAATGAGTATTTTGACAAGATTTTATTGGATCGGAATAAGAATGGTTTGGAATTTGATTCATATTTTTTGGATACGTTACAAGAGGAAAGTGCTGAAGGAATGCGTTTTCGTAATGAAAAACGTAGAAAATTACCAAAACAAAAAGTTGTTATTCAGTGCCGAAATGATTACGTACCCAAGGCAAATCGCGCACGTGCTGTTTTAGGACAATATATGGACGAATCAGGTAATGTTGTGGATAGGTACTAATGTGTAAATGTGAATTGAATATTTTATATTAT
>JANMZB010000310.1:0-1016 GCA_031382725.1 Sphingobacteriaceae bacterium
CAGAGATTACAGATTTAGATTTGAATATAACATTTGGTAATGGTTAATCGTCAAGTCAGTGCAGAAAGGAATTTTTAGAGTAACAGTCATGCAAGAGAATGGAAATGAATTACAGGTTGCTCTTGAGGTGAAATATGTTCCTGATTTATGGTGTAACCTGTTCAGTATTGGATCCGCTATCAAGAAAGGATGGCAGCTGAAAAACATTGGAGAATCATATGAGCTCTCCAAAGGAAAGAATACTTTGGTTTTTGACAGACAATCAAGTGCCGGCGATGGCTGTACCATGATGGTTCATATTGAACCTCGATCAGCTGGAACTGAAAATGCAGCAGCTGCTACCAATCTAAATCGGCGTCGCATGGATATCAATGATCTACATCGCTTACTTGGACATGCAGGAGAAGCAAAGGTGAAAGACATGGCGCAATATTTGAGCATCCAATTATACAACAAGATGCAACCATGTGAACATTGCAACATTGGTAAAGCTCGAAGAAAGAAAATCTCGAAAGAAAACACAAGGCGATCAGATGTACCTGGTGAAAGGTTATTTGTTGATCTTTGTACCATTCCTGCATCAAGTGCTGGCAACAAGAAACATTGGTTGGTCGCTGTTGATGATGCAACAGACATGAAGTGGTCCATGTTTTTGAAGCAGAAAAGTGAGCTTGCAAAGGCATTATTTGAGTTCTTGAGATCCAGAAGAAATGATGGTTTTCCAGTGCAAGTCATACGTTTGGACAACTCCGGTGAGAACAAAAGATTTCAGTCAAGAGCCAGTACAGAAGGATTCGCAGACCTGAAATTTGAATTTACAGCTCCAGGCACACCTCAGCAGAATGGTGTGGTGGAACGTGCTCTTGCCACTCTTCAAGGTAGAGTGCGCGCTATGATGAATCAGGCAGGTTTCACAAGAGAAGTCCGTGATCTATTGTGGGCAGAGTGTGCTCGAACAGCCACAGAACTGGAGAACTGTATGCCAGACAAAACAGGTCAAGACCCCCCTATTGTTC
>JANMZB010000321.1:0-1222 GCA_031382725.1 Sphingobacteriaceae bacterium
TTCTTTAGGATTTCGGAATCTCTCAGCTCAACGCCTGACGTACCGCAGTGACAGTGACACTTCCTTCTTCGCTTTTCCTACTTGACTCTACCTGCTTCCATGTCTTCCATCATGACGCCCCCGCTCTTTCACCTGTTGAAGTCTTGGCTCTCAACTATGTACTTGAAAATGTCCTAAACATTCCTACTGAATCCGAAGTGCATTCTGCCTTCAAAGAGTTTTGGATCTTCACCATTCATGACCTCATGAGCCTTCAACCACACAAGCTTCTCAACATTATCTACAGTCATTCTTCCACTGATGATTCTGGTAACCGCCTTGAACGCCAATGCCGTTTCCCAGCCATGCTTGTTCGCAACATTGAGCTCCTACAACAGTGGTACCGTGAGGCAGCTGGAACCTACGACATACGCATTTGGTTCACCCTCAAGGAGTCTGCTTTTTTGAACTGGAAACAACTCATTTTCCAAGGCACCTCCAGCACCCCTTATGATGCTATACCTATTGAGTCTACAGTTGGCAAAGTACAAGATTATTTACCAGCTTCCCCTATGCCATCTGATTCTACCACATTCATACAACGTATTAATTGCATCCCTACCGACTCCAACAAGTTCAAGGATAATATTCACTCTAAGCAGTGGAGCCAATATTGGACAGCCATTGCAAGCAGCCTACCCCATGATGGCATGGCACTCAAACCTACCACCCCTACGTTCCATGATGAACCGCCCATACTTGACGGTAACTTCAGATCTGACGTAGGGGAGACACATATGCCCATTCACTCTGACAGTGATTTTACTGGTCAAAAAGATACGTCTTCACTGAAATTACCGCAGTTTTCACCTAAAGATCTTCCTGGCTTTACACTTGCACGAGAAGTAGATGAGGGCAACACCCACATCACTAAGACTGTTAAAAGCATCGTTGACATTGATGACACCAATCATGATAAGATCAAGTCCCTCTTACGGGTCAGTGATGGGGAGCTTGGTGAATTCATCAACACAGTTAAAGAGAAACATGAACAGCAGACCAAGAATCCCGAGACAACTTGTAATTTCAAAGTTATTAAGAGCCACCAAGAACCTCTATCATCAAATTATGAGGCCTTCACAGAATCTGTCTCCGTTGAGCGAGAAGATAGATCAGAGTGCCTCAAATCTCAGGATATCTCCATCAAAGATTTTTCATTATCAGTTGCAAACTACATGCTAGC
>JANMZB010000348.1:0-1073 GCA_031382725.1 Sphingobacteriaceae bacterium
GAAGGAGTTAAACTCCTTTTCTTTTATGATAGGCAAATGATAATATTCCATCAATTTGGTTTTGAAATCGACGAATTGATATACTCTATCGGATTGTTCGCTAAAGCCGTACATAAATAGATTCAGGTAATCAGGTTGATGATTTGTGACCTTCTCATAACTAAAAACCAATGACCATCTGGCAGATATGACATGCATTTATAAATGTATGCAAAAAACATCCGAAATAAATAACTATGTTTTGTTGACCCGAGAAAAAGTATGGACATAATTATGAATCCACAATTTGCATCGTCATCTCGACCTTGACCTTGATCATAAATTTCAATTGTTTTTTTTAAAGAATTCAAATTGATGATATTCTCTAATATCTCATCGCCTCCTCGAATAACAGTTCCATCGGAGCTCCATCTAGTTTCAATATAGTCCTTTGCTTGTTGTTGATTGGCCGGTATATGAGGATCTACAATTTTTTCATTGACATACTTGGAATCTATATCCCATGATTTCCATTTATACTTGTTGAGTAGTATGTTTGAAACATTAATGAATCGATTTTCTTTAGTAATTTTTTGCGTGCAATCTTTACCAAAGAAAATATTGCGACCACTGTCGAAAATTTCTTTTATAACCAAGTGTTGATCAGAGTAATTAGCCACCCAAGCTCCTGTGATGTTATATGTAGGTCCTTGTGATCTCCACCATACCATATCATTACTTTTCTCTTGTATGACAATGTTGGGTTGGTCTTGTATAATTGTTTTCAAAACAGAATTGTTTTTAGAAACGTTGTAAAAAAAATTCTTACGATAGAAGTCACGTGCTTTAGAATGCTTTGTTACTTGACAGTAAATGGGCATAAACTTTGATTGCATGCATTTTCCTATTTGGTCAATTGTGGACAGTAAGAATGTTCCAATACCGTAATTTTCAGAATAAGTTATTCCATGGTGAAGTTGGTTGGATACGCCAATAAGTATAAGGTAGTTGTATGTTGGCTTTGAACAAAATATAGCACTAGCTATGATAGAATCTTGTAATAGTTTTGTGGACCGCTTGCCTACAACTTGTTT
>JANMZB010000353.1:0-3276 GCA_031382725.1 Sphingobacteriaceae bacterium
TTCTTTAATAATTTATCAACTTCAAGTTTAAATTTATTGAGTTGTTCAGCAACGATGGTGTTTAATACAGTCATCGGATCCGCAGAGTTTGCAGAAGATCCAACCGCACGTAATTCGAACTTATTTCCTGTAAAGGCAAAAGGAGAGGTACGGTTACGGTCGGTGTTGTCTAATAGAATTTGAGGTACTTTAGGGATATTAGTCCATAAAGCAGTTTCCTGTTTCATTTTAGATGTTACACGTGATGATTCAATCTCATCCAAAACATTACTTAGCTGGCTTCCAAGAAAAATGGAAATAATCGCCGGTGGTGCTTCAGTAGCTCCTAAACGATGATCGTTATTAACTGATGCGATTGATGCCCTTAAAAGATCTGAATGTTCAAAAACCGCTCTGATGGTGTTCACAAAAAAGGTGAGGAACATCAGGTTGTTTTTTGGCGTTTTTCCGGGAGAAAGTAGGTTTTTACCCGTATTTGTGATTAATGACCAGTTGTTATGTTTACCTGATCCGTTTATTCCTGCAAAAGGCTTCTCGTGAAGTAAAACTTTAAAGTTATGGCGACGGGCAACCTTGTCCATAATATCCATCAACAACTGGTTGTGGTCAATGGCTAAGTTGATCTCTTCGTAAAGTGGTGCGCACTCAAATTGAGATGGTGCAACTTCATTATGTCGTGTTTTAAGTGGGATGCCTAACTTGATTGATTCAACTTCAAGATCCTGCATAAAAGCTAAAACCCTTTCCGGGATCGAACCAAAATAATGATCTTCCAATTGTTGGTTTTTGGCAGACATGTGGCCAAACAACGCTCTTCCCGTTAGGTATAAATCCGGGCGGGCATTAAATAAAGCTAAGTCAACCAAGAAATATTCTTGCTCAATACCGAGAGAAGCATTTACCTTTTCAATTCCTTTATCAAAATATTGTGCTACACCAACCGCTGCTTTGTCTAAAGCCGATAAAGCTTTTAATAGAGGTGCTTTATAATCAAGTGCTTCACCGGTGTAAGCAATAAATACAGTTGGAATACAAAGGGTGCTCCCGATAATAAATGCAGGAGAAGAGGGATCCCATGCTGTATATCCACGTGCCTCAAATGTACTTCTGATTCCGCCGTTTGGAAAGCTTGATGCATCTGGTTCTTGTTGCGCCAAAGCATCGCCCGAAAACTTTTCCATCGCCATACCATCGCTTGTAGGCTCAAAAAATGAATCGTGTTTTTCGGCAGTTGAGCCGGTTAAAGGTTGAAACCAGTGTGTGTAGTGTGTGGCTCCTAATCCAATTGCCCAAGATTTCATGGCCGCAGCCACTTGTTCTGCTACGTCTCTTTCAATTGATGCACCGTGTATAATAGAATCGTTTACACTTTCCAAAGCTTCTTCCGATAAGAATTCTTTCATTTTTTTCTTATCAAAAACATTGCAGGCATAAATTTCTGATAACCTGGCGGGAAGCTTTACTTCGGGTATGTTTCTAGTTAATACGGCATTAAGTGCTTGAAATCGAAGACTTGACATGATTGTATTGGGTTGTTTAGTTTAGCATTGAATTGAGGGTCAAAGATTTGCAAATTATACCACATCACCAATTATTCTGAAAAAAAATGTTAGTTAAGATTGCTTATCCCCGGTAAGGGGGAAGATTTATGGAAATGTTATAAAACCAGCATCCATATTAAAACCTGAAAATTATGTTCAATCCTAAATCAACTATTTACCAGACCGGGTGGCTCGATTTGGTATTCGCCAACAGAAACAAAAGCTATGGTGCTTACGAGCTCCGGCAGCATGCAGATGAACGCTTACTGCGATCTTTATTTATCACACTGTTTTTTGTAGGTGTAATTGTTGGATATTCGTTCCTTCAAAAAAAGGGTATCACAGATAAAGATGAAACAGTAGTTTCATGTCCTTTTGACACGACTACTTTGATATTAGCTCCAATTCTTCAAACTAAGCAGCCCTCAGCTCCGGCAGCACAATCACCAAGCATCCCTTCCGCTAGTACACCAAGAATTCGTTCTTCAGTTCCTGTTGTAGTATCGACCACTGTTATTGATGATTTACCCACTCCAAATATAACAGGCACTATTGATGCTCCGCAATCAACTAATGGCCCTGTAACCGGCGGAACGCCTGGTGGAACAGATCCGGCTGGTGGCAACATAGCAGGTACAGGCGGCCCCGAAAATACTACCGTCTACACTACTGGCTCAGTAGAACATTTTCCAGAATTCCCTGGAGGAATGGAAGCTTTTAGTAAATTTTTGAGAAAAAACCTTCGTTATCCCCATCAGGCTCAAGAAGCTGAAGTTGGAGGTAAAGTATTTGTAAGTTTTATCGTAGAAAAAGATGGACAGTTAACAGATATTAAAATCGTTAGAGGTATTGGACATGGTTGTGATGAAGAAGCTGAGCGTGTTTTAAGCAAATCGCCACAATGGAAACCGGGATTGCAAAACAGTACACCGGTTAGGGTTCTGTTTACGCTTCCTCTAAGTTTTGTATTGGAAAAGTAGGGGATAATTGCCCCTGGAGCATACATCAAACCCGGGGTGCATTTTTAAGCTGGTAATTTTTCTAAAAATTTAGAGTTTCTATAATTAAAGCGTATTTTCAGCCCTCGCAAATCAATTATAGAACCCATGCCAGTTTTAATTAAATTAGTTAAACAAGTATTTATAAAATATTACGTTCTGATAATTATATCAACGCTAGTTGTATATGGATGTAAAACCCAAACGGCTGTTCAGAGCCAAAATACTTCTTCTGTCACGGCACTCGATACATCCGTAAGGTCTGCCGAAAGGTCCTTAAAAAACCTTACCGTCTTCCCGGGATTGCAGGTGGAAACCTTTGCCTCAGAGCCGGTAATTAAAAACCCTACCAATATCGATGTAGATGAAAGAGGGCGTATCTGGGTTACTGAAGCTTATAACTATCGTCCGGCTATGACAGGTAATCCTACAAATCCAGGAGGCGATAGGATTGTGATTCTTGAAGATACCAATGGTGATGGAAAGTCTGATATCAGCAAGGTCTTCTATCAGGGAACTGATTTAGATGCTCCTCTGGGTATTGCCGTTCTTGGAAAGCGGGTGATTGTATCTCAAAGTCCTTACGTATGGGTATTTTATGATGACAATGGCGATGATAAAGCCGATAGAAAGGAGATTCTGTTTCAGGGAATTAAAGGGGAACAACACGATCACGGAATGCATGCTTTTATAGCTGGTCCGGATGGAAAGCTGTATTTTAATTTTGGAAATGCAGG
>JANMZB010000386.1:0-1732 GCA_031382725.1 Sphingobacteriaceae bacterium
TTCCATCCAATCATGAAGAATAGTAGCTGGAATCAAATCTGGATCTTCATTATCTACGAGCTTTCGTTTCCTTATATTACGTACTTTCATATCGATTTTGTTGAATGCTTCAACGGCGATATTTAAGTCGTCTTTGTAACAGTTGTCAACAGCTATTTTGGCAGCAGCGAAATTTTGTTGGCAGTTATTATATAGTTTTGTTTGCCATTGATTTTTATCATCATCGTTCAGTAACGAAAGTTGCATTTGAAGAAACTCATCATGGGTTATAATATCTTCATAAATACAATCTGATTCGTCAACTCGTGTTGTTTTGTGTAGTACGTCCATACTGTGACATTTTTCGTTGTTATTTTCATCATACGAATGAGTTGTGAAGTAATTATATCCTTTGTTACAATAGTCATGAAGTAACTGATCACGTGTACTTAGTTTGCTGTATGATGATTTCCAATTTTCATAGCCATTACACGACAGCACTTTATTCGAACGGGTATTTAGATTTGTATCAATGTGAGTATTCGAAGTTGTGGTTTGTTTGTTATTTTCTTTGGTAGAAATTATCGTTTTGCTGACTGATTTTGAATCCCCAACTTTCATACCTTTTTTTGATACAATATCATTAACATTACTTCTTTTTCGTTTTTTGACACTTTGAATACTGTCATTTGCCACTTGAATGGGAAGTAGGTGTTTCTTCTTTTTTTTAACTTCGGTAGGACAACTTTTCTTTTCGTCACGAATCGGAATAATGATTGGTGGAATGGAGAGTTTATCTATACATTTCTTTGATGTTCCCAGATTTGATGTATCCTTTTGGGTCTCCAGACGTTGAATGGGAAGTAGGTTTTTTTTCGATTTTTTAACTTCGGTCGGCAGACTTTTCTTTTCGTCACAAATCGGAATATTGATTGGTGGAATGGAGAGTTTATCTATACATTTCTTTGATTTTCCCAGATTTGATGGTTCACTTTCATGTGTTGTACACAATACATTTGTCACCATCTTATCATTTGGTGTGACGTTATGGATTACTTGTTTTGTTGGCTCGAAGACATCCTTCGGGGTCTCCAGACGTTGGATGGGAAACTCATTATTGTTATGACCTAATAACCTAGTCGTCGTCCTTTCGTTAGGTGTGACGTGATGGATTGATTGAGAAACTGCTCTTGTTGATGCGACGGTTGGATTAATTTGTGGTGTGACGTGATGGATTGATTGAGAACCAGCTCCTGTTGATGCGACGGTTGGATCAATTTGTGGTTTATATTGTTCTATAACCAAATCTAGTGTATAAGCTATCTGTCTTTTCTGATGCAACTCCAATTCTTTCGGTGACATTTTTTGCAGTAATGCTTGGTTGGCATGCTTTGTGTCTGGAGACATAGGTGTTGCGTTGATTATTTCTAATGAATCTGGTGTCAACGTCGTCGGAACCCTGTCTTCCATTAATTCATCTCCTCTGCAATCGTTGTTTTGAAACAATTGTTTTCTCACCGTCGACAATTTATTACCTTGGACGGTTGTACGTAGCATTACAAAATGTGTGCAGTTGACTTGGGCGATACAAAAATTTGGAGAGTTATCGTCACACAGAGTCTCAATTCCATGACCGTGTATTTTTTCTTCGTTGAAGAAATCCAAAACTGATGATAATTGAGTAAATGTTGTCCCCCATTCTCTATGCTGGTTATCATCGTATTCATCACTAATAAGTGATGAAACAATTACT
>JANMZB010000399.1:0-1311 GCA_031382725.1 Sphingobacteriaceae bacterium
GAAAACAAGAAGAATTTTTTTTGACTGATTTTTACTACCTACAATCCAACGTGTTCATTCGGTTAATATAGTGCAACAGTTGGTTGACTTCCATATCGTACTGTTTCATCACTCTTTGGGTGCGCTTGTCACTGCAATATACCTGTTTTGCTTACCCGGATCTAAGTGCATCAGAGAGCCCATTTTGTGCGAATACATAAATTATTCGTTAGTTTATGTACAAAAATTAATATTTTATATTATATTTATGCACTAACTACATATTTTTCAATTTTAAAACACATTTTCTGTATGATAAAATTAAAATTTATAGTTTACACAAATATTCGTACATACAAATTTAATTCTGCATTTTGTATTCAAAATTTATGAATATTACGTAATGAATATTTTGTTCAAAAATTTTGTTATAGAAATTCCGCAACAAAAAAGGTCAAATTAATTTTAGAAGCTCAAAAATATTTCGTTATAAAATAAAAAGGTTTTGTCAGCTATATATATTATTTATTCAATCTACAAATAAAAACACACAAAAGATCAACTAATATTTAAAATAAAAAATAAATATCAAAAATACTCATCATAATAGCGCAAAGCCAAATTTCATAAATTTAAACCATAATCATAATTACGTTAATGAAAAAAAAAATTCAAATCTACATTTCTCACCATAAATATCAATACCAACAGAAGTGCATGTATAAGTACTACCGGTAACAGGTACTTCACTAAATATAAATATTCTCTGTTATTACTTTGCATACCGGTTGTATTTATTACGAAATTACTTTACTATGCAATGTCGATACTTGTAGGAGCTACTAGTACTAGTACTACAAAGTTGTTGTATTACCGTAACATCATCAATGAAAACAGAATTCCGCGAAAGATATTTTTCTACCTAAAAATCATCATGACCTGTGTACCAGCACACGACTACATGGTAGAGAAAGTACATGGTCTTAATTATGAAAAAAATTCAACAATCAACTCAATACGCAATTACATACAATTGAACGTAACCCAGTATTCATGTGACAGTAACTACAATCGCACATTACCCGAGTACCAACACATTAAAACTTGGTACTATCCCTACAATATTTTATTATAATTCATATAAAACGTAGTAAGTAATCATGTAGAATACACGTTAAAACAGTACTACAGATGTACAGATACAAAATCAAGGCGATGCTGCTCCGTGTTCTCAAAAATAAGAAAACAATAACAACAACAACATCATCAATAACGACAACTCTTGGTCTAGCTCGAATTAACATTTGAATAGAAGGTACATCAATATTATAC
>JANMZB010000440.1:0-18005 GCA_031382725.1 Sphingobacteriaceae bacterium
CTGCTCTATACTCCTTGTATCATTAGCTACACTGGCCCAGAGTACAAAAGTTCTTAACTGGCAATTTCCACTTACTCGCACACACACGGGCATGCTTTTAGGAAATAGCACACAAGGCTTAATGGTATGGGGGACGGACACTTTGAACATTACTGTTGGCCACAATGGTTTTTGGGATCATCGGGGCGGAAATAATTTTTCGGAGCGTATTAATTATGATCAATTCAAATCTTTTGTAGAAAAAAAAGATGAAGCTTCTTTGGTAAAGGCTTTTACAAATGTTTCAAATGATGGATTGTCGATACGGCCACAACATTTAAGTGCAGGTGTAGTAAAAGTTGCTTTTCCTAAAAATTATAAGTTGGTTTCGGGGGCAGTAAGCTTGGAGAAGGGAATAATACTGGTAAAACTTCTGAATCCTCAAAAGAAATTTATCGAATTGACTTTACACGAATCGGTAAATCAACCTTTAGCTTGGCTGGATCTGCCCGCAGAATTAGTGGGCAAAGTACAGGTGGCCTTGTATCCGATGTATAAATACAACGTGGAAAGTCTTCAATTAAGAAATATTTCTCCTCCTGAGATTTGGGGTGATCTAAAATGGAGCGGATTTACTCAAAGTTTACCCCAGGATGCACCCCTTTCTATGTTAATTAAAAATCATGGAAACAGAATTAGCATTGCCACTTCAGTGGGATACGAAAGTAAAGCATTTGTTAAGAATCTCACCTCTTCGTTTAATCCTGTTGTCGAATCAAAAACAGCTACCTACTGGTGGAAAGCATACTGGGCTAAAGTAAGTGAGGTGCGGCTAGACGATAAAGTTTTACAGGAAATTGTAGATTATGGTTTATATAAACAGGCTTGCCTAACATCACCCGGCGGCCCTGCAGCTACCCTTCAAGGGGCATTTATGGAGGAGTACCAACTTCCACCATGGAGCAATGATTATCATTTTAATATTAATGAACAGCTTATTTATATGCCTGCTTTGGCCAGTAATTCACCGGAGAACTTTAAGCCGATGATAGCGATGCTTGACTCGCTAATGCCAGTATTTAGGAAATATGGTGAGAACTTTTTTTCTAATAAAAATGCCATAATGATTCCGCATGCAGTTGACGACAGGGGGCAGGTTATCGGTGATTTTATTACCGGAACCATTGACCATGCTACTACAGCTTGGGTAGCTTACATGCTTTGGCAGCATTATTTGTACACCGGGGATAAAGAAACTTTAGAGCGTATAACTTACCCTCTAATGCAAGGTGCCTTTGAAGGCTTTAACTCAATGCTGGAAGAAGGTCAAGACAGTAGCGGTGTAATGCAGTTGAGTATGCCCGTTTCGGTAAGCCCGGAATGGGGAAGCCGCTTGCAGGGGATCGGGAAAAACTCGAGTTTCCAGCTGGCAGCCCTTCATAAAATTTTACAAACGCTGCCTCAGGCAGCAAAAGTGCTTAACCAGCCAGTTAATGCACGATGGTTGTATGTTCAAACAAACTTGCCGCTTTATAGTACAATCCAAACAGCTTATGGAGACAACAAGTTAAATATGCCTTTACGGATAGCTTTATGGGAAGGCCAGGATCTGGAAATAAGTCATCGACACCATTCTCATTTAGCAAGTATCTACCCTTTTGATATTTTAAATCCGTTTGACGCAAAACATAACGCAATTTACAAGAACAGCATGTCGCGCTGGGTTTTATCGGGTATGGGAGCATGGACAGGCTGGGCTATGGGCTGGGCTGCAACAATCTATAGCCGGATGGGTAAGCCTGAAGAGGCGGTAAGTATGCTGCACCATTGGAATAGCTATTTTGTTAATGAAGGAAGAGGAACTTTACACAACGCCATAAATAGTGGCGTAAGCGTTTTTAATAATACTAAATGGGCAAAAGCACCCTGGCAAAAGAATTCTGAAGTAATGCAAATGGATGCAGGTTTAGGTGCCTTAACAGCTGTTTTGGATTTGCTTGTTCAAGAAAAATTCGGAACGGTATATGTATTGCCCAGCAAACATGTAGATTGGAAAAATGCATCATTTAAACGAATAAGAACACCTGGAGGGTTTCTGATTTCTGCGCAGCTGAAGGATAATGTAATCGAATCAGTTCAGGTAGAGAGCACCCTTGGCGGAACGATAAAGCTAAGTCCAAATCTGGGAAAACGTTTTACGGTAGATGGGGTATTAAAAGAAGGACCTACAATCGAACTTGACATTCAGAAAAATAAAATCGTTTTACTGAAAGCGATTAAATAGGGCGATCCTTAATAAATTATCAACTTTCCAAAAGGTGAGTTGCTTTTGGAAAGTTGATTTCTTACTTACTCGAAAACCTGCTTACCATCCTTATATCCGAACACCAGTTTCATGGTCGTCCAGCCCTTTGTACCGGCAGGAGCTTCAGGTGAAGGCTGCTGGAATTTTTCCATAATACTCAGCCATTCTTTAACCTTTGGACTCGACTTAACGTAGTTTTGGTCTTTATCACCATCCCAATTTTCCGGAACTGTAAGAATCATCACTAATCTGTTTTGTAAGCGGTAAATTTTCACTCCTTTAATATTCGCGGGTTCATTGGCTGCAATCACTTCTGGCCAGGCTTTCGCATGATATTCATCATACGCTGCAATTGCGGCGCTGTCGTTAACCAAGTTAACCATCATCGCGATATCTTTGGTTTTTACACTTGAGGCAGTATCTATTGTTGTACTGTCAGTTGTTACTGTGTCCACTGGAGCCGATGATTTGTTTTGACAACTTGTGAACGTTATCATGCTAAACATTAATAATGCAACAGGCATACAGGTTGCTGCAGTCCAGACATTTTTGTAGATTTTCTTAAAGATGTTCATAATTATTAATTAAAGATTATATAAATAGCAACCATAACAACAGCGATTATTCCCCATAACCACCAAATGTTTTTTGTACCGGCTTGGCCGGACATCGCGTAAGTTTCTTTTAAAGTCGGAAGCCCTTTATTGTCTTTATCTGTTGTTAAAAGAGAGGCAATAACCATAAAAATCAGGAATCCTACAAAAAGATAGAATGTGAAAAGCATGAAGTGAGGGTAAAAATCCTCTGAGGGGAACTTTAATACATATAAAATACCCAGAATGATACAGATTGTTCCCCCGCCAATTAACGTTAGTTCCGCTGCTTTTGAAGTGGCCCGCTTCCACAATACGCCCAGCAGGAAAACCGTAGTTAATGGTGGCGACAAATAACTTGCAACACCCTGTATTAAATCGAATAAGTTTTTATCAGCACTTTTATAGAAGATCGCGATACCGATACCCAAAATAGCCGGAACAACAGTGAATAGCTGTCCAACTCGTTTGGTTTCCTTTTCGGTAGCATTTTTGTTAATTGCTTTATTATAAACGTCTAAGGTAAATAAGGTACTGAATGAGTTTAGCGCCGAGGCGATAGTATTTACCAAAGCCGCACACAATCCAGCTACAATAAGTCCAACTACACCTGAAGGTAATAGTTTAGTAACTAGGGTCATATAAGCCTGATCCGGATCGGCTAGATTTGGGTAAAGAACATAGCACATTACACCAGGGAAAAGGAAAATGAATGGCATAAAAACTTTCAAAGCTGCTGTAAACACCGTGCCATACTGACCTTCCCTGTTGTTTTTCGCTCCCAGAACACGTTGTACAATGGTTTGATCGGTACACCAGTAATAAACGGCAACAACCGGATATCCCAGAACAAGTGTATACCATGGGTATTCACTATCAGACCCTCTAAACAGATGCCATCTTTCTTCGGGCACAGCCGCAATAAGATTATCCAATCCTCCGATTTTGTTAAATGCGATAATTGAGAGTACAATTGAAGCAACGATAATCAGGATCGATTGAAACACATCTGTTCTTACAACGGCCTTTAATCCTCCTATCGCAGTATAACTGGTAGCAATACCTCCAATTATCACTACAGCAGTGATAAAATCTACTTCAACAACCTGGGAAATAATTTTTCCCCCGGCGAATAAGGCTGCCCCAATCCATATAAATAGAATGGCAAAAAGAGAATAGTAGGAGAGGAAGGTATGACATCGTTTACCAAATCGCACTTCCAGAAATTGTGGCATGGTAGATATTTTAGTGCCCAAATAATGCGGAACGAACACCATTCCCAGCAACAGTAAAAACGGCCAGGCCATCCATTCAAAGTTACTTACAACAATACCGGTCGAGTAGGCTACTCCGTAATAACCAATAAGCATATTAGGGCTTACGTTGGTTGCAAATATGGAGAAACCAATAAGGGGCCAGGTTAGCGATCTTCCGCCAAGAAACAAGTCATCATCTCCTTTTTTATCTTTTCCTTTATAAAAGCCAACATAAAGCAGGATAACAAGATAAATCAGGATTACAATGTAATCGAGGGTCTGTAGATTTGTAGTCATTTATGGTTTAGTGATTAGTTTCTGAGATTGAACAAGTGCGTTTTTATTGATGTAGTTCCAGTCGATTTCTACTCCAATTCCAGGCAGATCGGTAAGAATGAATTTCCCATTTTCTACATGGGGCTTAACGGAATAATATGGGTTATAAAAATCAAGAATAGGAATCAAATATTCAGTAAAAGCACCGTTCCCGGCAATTGCACACCAGTGGCAAGCCAGCTGAGAAAAACCTCCTGAAGAAAATTTACGATTAAGTTTCTGGGCAGATTTTGCAGCTTCCAACCATTCGCCCATCGTAGTAAGATATCCGGAGATCGTTTGTAAATGATCGATACCTGTAGCTAATAAAGATGGAACAACTTTTCCGCTTCTTTCAGATTCTCCATAAGAAACTGGAATAGAGGTTTGGCTGCACAACTTGGCTATTGACTCCAAATCAGCGGCTAGTAAGGGTTCTTCGAACCATGCAAGATTTAAATCCTCACATTTTTTAAAAGCTTCGATGGCTTCGTTTAATTCTAAACCCTGATTCGCATCCACGGATATAGCGATACCATCACCTACAGCTTTTCTCACTGCCTTAATGCGATCAATATCGTTATCAATGCCTGCGAATCCGCCCCTTCCAATTTTCATTTTTAGAATGGTATAACCTTCGTCTACATAGCCACGCATCTCCTTAACCAAATCTTCTTTTGATAACATGGCACTTCCACCGCTTGCATAAACCGTTACAGCTGAAGCATCTGATCCAAAATAAGCTCTCAAGGTTAAATCTTTACGTTTGGCAACTAGGCTGTGCAGAAGCATATCTAATTGCCCAAGAGCGACTGAAGCATTCCCTCTAAAGCCTTCGTTTCTTACGCTCCAAAATAAAATCTTAATCAATTCAGCATGAGTGCATGCAGGTGTCTTAAGCAGGGTTGGAAGTAAGATGTTTTCCAGGTAAGGTAATGCAGATCCATTAACAACAATATCTTCAGTATTGCCATCTGTATCTGTAATTGTTAAAATATTTAAATTGATGCTATCAAAAGGGCCCATTGTTGCATCATAAAAGGGAACCGGTAATTTGCTGGGCTTTGTTATTGTGATTTTCGCAGAAGCGATATCTATTATTTCTGTACTTATATTATGCATTTTAATATTTCATTGTTAATAGTCATCCGATGACTATCGATATCTATAAAATTCCTTCTACTAGTTCGTTAAATATTCCTTCCGGAAGGATACCCAAATCCCAATCTTTTAGGGATCCCTTAAGCTGGGCCTCATTCCTGGCACCGATTACCACACGGTCTGTTTCTGCTATTGAAAAAGCAAAACGATGAGCCAGCGTAGATAAAGGCATATCGTATTTCTTTGCCAGCTCATTTGCTTTAATCGCATTTTTTACGTCTTTATCAGTGATCCACACCGGGGGATTTTTTGTCACATCGTCAAAACGCCTGCCCAATAATCCCATATGAAGAATGCTTCCTGAATAAAACATTATCTTTTCTCTTTTATATAAAGGGATATCGAAAAACATCCCGTCTATGTTAGCTGCATCAAGACGATTGTAATTCATCACCACATCAATATATTGCTTATCTACATAATTATACCAGTTGATATCCAGTCTGCCACCTAAACCAATATTTTTTATAAGACCATTTTGCTTCATTTCAGCCAGGCATTCCAGGGCAGGCAATCTATGTTCAACCGGGCAGTTTTCCATGTCGTGCAAAAATGCAACATCAAGGTAATCAACATTGAGAATGTCTAAACTGCGTTTTAAACTAGTTTGAAGCGATTCCTCGGTATAATCATAACTCCCGTTGTCGGCAGTTAGCCCAGGTAGCCGACCTACTTTAGAACTTAAAATAGGCCTTTCACCTTTCCACTCTCTTAAGGCTTTGCCAAGAAATTCTTCAGCACGGCTGTAAGCGGGTGCTGTATCGAAAACTCTGATATTCTTTTCCAATGCTAATAGCATGGTATCAATTGATTCGGTTTCATTAACAGGGCCCCAAACGCCCCCAAGCGCAGCTGTTCCTAATGTTAGCCGGTCAAACGCAACGTCATCATTAACCCTTCGGGTTGGATGTTTAAATTTTGATGTCATTATTCGAAAGGTTTATAAGCAATCTAAGCTTTTAAAAGTATACATTACATAAATGTTACGATTGTTAAAAATTAGCCTATTAATAAAGAATATTACCCTTACTGATGATGAATTGTCAATTATGAATATGCTTTGTAACCGAAATCAAGATGAAGCGTAACAGGAAATAACACATTTAAATGATCTGACGAGACAAACCATTAAAATTTTTGCGAGTCATTTAGTTCTACACCTTCTCGAAACAACAAGCTTATAAAGTTTAATCGTTTGCTAAAAAGAATGTACATTTTGAGATTAGTTTTACGTTTTTTTATAGTAACCTCATAAGCCCATTAATGCCTATCGTATTAACCTGTAATTTTTTTTGCTCAAAATATAATTCCGAAATTCGGAGAGGGTAATTTGTTGATTTTTAAATTTTTAACACACTTAATAGAAATGATTTTTAATTCACTATTTTATTATAAACCTTTTACTTTGATAAATAAACGACTAGTCTTTTCGATTTTATTAACAGCAGGATATCTTCAAGGGACTGCGCAAAACGGTGATCGATTTGCCGATATCGCTACCAGGCAGGCGGGTACCAGGCTCGACCTTCTTATCTACCCGCAACCACCGGTATTGCCATCAATACTATTGCCAACTTCAAACCGTTCGGGCGCAAAATTTAAACCTGTAAATAAAATTGACAATGCTCAGGAACTTCGTCAGGAGTTGATTAGGATGCGTGCTGAATATCAGGGATTTTTAAAAGATTACGCTCCGGCGATTCAGAATAAGCGGTCGCGAAGCCCACTCGTGGATTTTGACTGGCGTGTAGAAACCCAGGCTGATAGAAACGATTTTGATCTGGTTTTGCAAGGGAAGGGCGACTGGAAAAAAGTGCAGGTTCCGCATTATGGACCGCCTTTGGGTAAGGCGATTACTTATTACCGAACTAATATTAACATTACCACCGAGATGCTGAGCAAGGGTTCCTTGTTTGTGCATTTTAACGGAGTAGATTACAAGGCGCGAGTATTTGTAAACAAATATTTAATCGGCGCAAATGAGGGAGCGTTTATTCCATTCGAGTTTAATATTATCGACTATGTAAAGGCTGGCAATAATACGCTGATTGTGCAGGTTGAGAACGATTATCCGATGCAAGGACATGTTGGGGATGATGGAAGAAAATTTGATGGTGATAAGCTTTATGCATCTACAGGCATGGGCTATGACGATCCAGTTTTAGGCTGGCACCATAATCCTCCCGGCATGGGAATCAATCAAAGCGTTTATCTCGAAGCTCGTGATAGAGTTCACTTAAACGACGTTTTTGTACGGCCATTGCAAAATTTAGATAGTGCCGAGGTTTGGCTTGAAATAAATAACACAAGTAGCGACTATCAAAATGTAAAAGTTAGGCATGCTGTATATGGGCAAAACTTTGAAAAAACTGTATATAAGGATCAAGTGTATGAGCCGGTAACGGTTCAAATTCCTGGAGTGGGTGATTTGGCGAAGTCAACTAACTGGCAAAAACGTAACCTGCAAATGGGATTAGGGGTTAATTTCCTAAAGTTTAAGATTGCCATACCTCAGGCCCGGCAATGGTCGCTAAAGACCCCTTGGCTGTATCAATTGCAATTGCAGTTAATTGACGGAGACAAAGTATACGATACAGGTAAGAGGCACTTTGGAATGCGCACGTTTACCATGGACACAGTGAGTATACCAAAGGGAATGATGTATCTCAACAAGCAACCGATCAGATTACGTGGCGCTAATACCATGGGAAGTTTTATGCAGGATGTTAAGAAAGGCGACTACCAACAGCTAATAGACGATATCTTGTTAGCTAAAATAGCAAATCTCAATTACCTGCGAATGACCCAATATCCGGTTCAGGATGAAGTGTATGATTACTGCGATAAACTCGGTATCCTAACTCAAAGCGACTTGCCTTTATTTGGTGTACTTCGCCAAAATATGTTCGCAGAATCAATCCGCCAAACTTATGAAATGGAGAAGTTAGTAAGAAAGCATCCCTGCAATGTGATGGTGAGTTACATTAACGAACGGTTTCCAAATGCTGAAGGAAATCCTCAAAGGCACTTTGCTACTTATGAAGATTTTCGTAAATTCTTCCTGGCAGCCGATCAGGCTGTGTTAACTGCAAATCCCGACAGGGTTATAAAAGCCGGTGATGGCGATTACGATCCACCTTCTCCCGGTTTACCAGACAACCATAATTATAACTTGTGGTACAACGGTCATGGTTTGAGTTTGGGTAAAATGATGAACGGCTATTGGCTTCCTGTTAAGCCTAATTGGTATTACGCTTGTGGGGAATTTGGTGCGGAAGGACTGGATCCTGTAAATACCATGCTGAAATATTATCCAAAAGCGTGGTTACCCCAGAATGTTAATGACAATTGGATGCCTGATAAAATTTCACAGTCTCAAACTTTCAAGTTTCATTATATGTGGTTTAATCCGCAAAAGAACATTACTGATTGGGTTAGAGCTTCGCAAGCACACCAGGAAAAAGCTACTCGATTAACTTCCGAAGCTTTCAGAAGGGATAATCGTATGGTTAGTTTTGCTATCCACCTGTTTATCGATGCATGGCCTGCTGGCTGGATGAAGACGATAATGGATGTAGACAGACAGCCAAAACCGGCTTACTTTGCTTATAAAGAAACATTAACGCCACTTTCAATTCAACTAAAGACAGATCAATTCAAAGCATTTTCGGGTAAAACTGTAAAGACCGAACTATGGGTGTGTAACGATGAAAACTTCTTCCCTCAAGGAAGCCAAATTCGATACCAGGCTGAAATGAATGGAAAAGTGATCTGGGCGAATTCGTTGCCGGCAAATGGCATTGTAAACGGTAGCAAGTTCCTGGGATATTTAAACCTAGCCTTGCCTGAGGTTCAAAGCCGTTCTACAATGAAGTTGCGGGCTGCTATTTTTGATGCCAAGGGAAAAAGCATGCACGAGACTGATATCGAAATAGAAGTACATCCTAAAACTGAGCCAATAAAGGCCAAGGTTTCTACCCCGGCCGGTAACCCACTTGCTTCTCAACTATTAGAAGAATTAAACATCCGTCCACAAGAGAATAGTGGAAGTGCTGAAACCATTATCATAAGTGATTTCAAATACTATACTAATAATAAAAAGGAGATTGACAGTCAGGTGGAAAATGGTAAACAAGTTTTATTTCTTAGCCTGCCTTTGGGCATCAACAAAGTAGGAAATGATGAACTTGAGGTAATAACACCTTCTATGGGAAGCTATTATTTCGCGTCAAATGCTACGGGCCATTCTATTGCAAATGCTTTTCAAGAGAATGATTTCAAATACTGGTATGATGCCAAACAAAAAATGATTGCGCCGATTATGCATAGCATTTTTTATGTTAAGGGTTGGGATCGGATTCTGCAATCAGGCAATACCGGCTGGACGCTTTCCAGCAGCTATGCGAGTTTAGTGGCAGAGAAGAAGTTTGGTAAAGGTATGTTTAGGGTGTGCCAGCTTGATCTTCAAAATAAAATACAGGATAATCCGGCAGCTTATCGATTCGTGCAAATGCTTTTAAAGTAAAAGCTTATAGATACAACCATATTAAAGCCTCTAATGCTATTTGCATTAGAGGCTTTGCTTACTATTAAAATATCAATGAATAAAGACAAACCCACCATTTTAGTGGTAAACGATGATGGCATAGATGCTCCAGGAATTAAAGTGCTGATGGATGCCATGATGGATATAGGGAAGGTTGTTGTTGTTGCTCCCGATGGTCCACAGTCTGGAACTGGTCATGCTATAACGATCGCTAAACCTCTTCGATTGGATCGGGTGCATATTTACCCCGAGGTAGAAATGTATAAGTGTTCGGGTACACCGGTAGATTGTGTGAAGCTTGCGGTTAATAAAATTTTTAAAGGAAAGAAACCTGATTTATGCGTTTCCGGAATCAATCACGGACTCAATCATTCCATAAATATTTTGTACTCGGGAACCATGTCTGCCGCTATGGAAGGAGCTATCGAAAGTATTCCGTCTATTGGTTTCTCGTACGATGACTTTTCTTACGAAGCAGATTTTAGTAATTGTGTGCCGTATATTAAAACCATCGTAAAGCAGGTACTGGAAAAAGGCTTGCCCTTGTCAACTTTGCTGAATGTAAATTTCCCAAATACGAAAGCGATAAAGGGTATCAAAATCTGCCGACAGGCAAATGCAAAATATGCCGAAGAATTTGATGAGCGTTTAGATCCAAACAATAGAAACTATTACTGGCTTACCGGCGTTTTTCAATCCGGTGATAAAGGTGAAGATACAGACGTTTGGGCGCTCGATAATGATTATGTTTCAGTAGTTCCGGTGCAGTTTGATTTAACTGCTCATCATGCAATCCCTGTTTTAAATAGCTGGCAATTAGATGTTAAAGCGTGACAATGTTTGGTTAGGTACTATTTTGGGATTAATTCTTCCCGGAATAGCATTCTTAGTGGTAGAAGTTCTTAAAAAGAATATTCGAGTTCTGGAAAAAGACGATTTGCTCTACATCGGCTGCGTGGCTCTGAACTTACTATTGGTTAAATATTACTTCAAACAGTATAAGGAAAATACGGCCCGGGGTATAATTGCAGCCACTTTCATCTGTGCGTTAATATTCTTTTATCATAAAATACGGCAATGAAATACTATATAATTGCCGGTGAGGCTTCGGGGGATTTGCATGGTGCAAATCTGATGAAAGCCTTGAAATTTGAAGATGGAAGTGCCGATTTTCGTTTCCTCGGAGGCGATTTAATGCTGGCACAGGGTGGTTATTTAGTGAAGCACTACTCGGAAATGGCCTTTATGGGTTTTGTTGAAGTGCTCCTGAATATCAGAAGTATTTTAAAAAACCTGAAGACAACTAAAGCGGACATTCTCGCTAATAAACCTGACGCACTAATTCTGGTAGACTTCCCGGGTTTCAACCTTAAAGTCGCACAATTTGCAAAAGCAAACGGCATTAAGGTGTTTTATTATATCTCCCCAAAAGTCTGGGCATGGAACCAGAAAAGGGTTTTAAAGATCAAAAAGGTAGTTGATAAGATGTTTTGCATTCTACCATTCGAAGTGGATTTCTACAAGTCGTGGGGAATGGAGGTGGATTATGTCGGCAATCCATTATTAGACGCTATCGCGGATTTTAAAACGAATGAAAAATTTAGGCAGGAAAATGACTTGAATGATAAGGCTATAATCGCTTTACTTCCCGGTAGCAGAAAACAAGAAGTTGAAAAAATCTTACCGGATATGTTGAGTGTTGTATCCCAATTTCCGAATTATCAATTTGTGATTGGGGGCGTTTCAACCTTCTCCAATGAATTTTATAATAAGTTTATCGGAGACAAAGATGTGAAGATAGTTTATAATGAAACCTATGATCTTCTAAGCAATTCCAAAGCGGCAATTGTTACTTCAGGAACAGCTACGCTCGAAACAGCACTTTTGGATATCCCACAGGTTGTGGTGTACAAAGCGAATGCGATTAGTATTGCCATAGCTCGCCGGCTGGTAAAGATTAAATTTATATCGCTTGTAAATTTGATTATGGATAAAGCAGTAGTTAAAGAATTGATTCAGGAGGATTGCAATACGCAGTTGCTGATTGAAGAGTTGAATTTGATTCTCCATAATCCAGTTTATCGAAGCCAGATGCTTATCGATTACCAGCAACTGGGGGAGAAGATGGGGGAGCCGGGAGCTTCACAAAAAACTGCCGGCTTAATTATTAAAGCACTAAAAAAATAATTATTTAAAACGTCTTTGCTGATTTCTCACTGGTACTAAAGCAGGTTCTTTCTTTTTCAAGCCATTTATAAATTCAGAAACCAGTTCTTTCAATCTTTTAATCATAATCTATTTTTTTCTATTTATCGCACCTTAATCTTACGCTGGGTTTTGGTATATATTGTTCGGGATTTGAAAATTCCTCGAAGAAATAATAACCCCGTACTATCTAGTTGCTATGGTCCTTGTTTACTCGATTTCTAAAGTAAAGTTGTGTTTCTTTTTCTTGAAATCTCCAAGAAGTGTGCAAGAATTTAACAATGGGATATCCTTATTGTTTAATAAAAAAAATGTGGCTGGCTCAGAGTTTTAATGCCTGCAACCTTAGCATTTCCGGATATTGCTGGTAGAAGAGGCTAAATCCCCTTAAATTATCCAACTCCTCCCTCATATTAAAATTTCGGTTCGAATAAATCGCCGGGTTAATTGCATGAAAGGGTGCTGCAATTAAATTGAATGTCATATTAAATATCGTAGCTCCCAAGTGGCCGGTTATCTCATCTTCAAGTGTCGGATCTTCCTCATTATTTTTTCTCTTTTTATATCCCGACCTGCTATATTCAAAATTGCGCTCATTCCACGGGTCATATTTCACCAGCTGTTTAACTTGGTAATGCTTTTTTAGCTTTCTTATTTTAATGCTTTGAATGGTTTCAGTTTTGATTTTTGCAATCCCTTCTTTTTGATCGATGATTAACCCCGTAGAATCGATATAGCATAACACGCCTTTTGATTTGCCAGATGAGGTTTTTATAATGACCAGATAAGGTTTTACCGGAGCCGCTTTCGCGATAATAAAGGCACTTGTAAATAGAATTATTAAGATAGATTTCATAGGTGAGATAACTTTTGGAAAGTTAAGAACTTTCCAAAAGTTATTTGGCAATAATATTTACGATTTATTCAACTGATAATAAACCTCACTCCAACGGAGTTCATTTTTAAACTGATATAAATCAGTATTCTTTCCAATTTTCACAAACTCAATTCCCGCCATCTCAGAAAAGCTCTGCATATGATCAGAGTTTAAATTCTGACTATATCCCGTATGATGCGCTCCGCCAGCCAGAATCCATGCAGCACAAGCAGTTTTCATATCCGGATAGGGCTTCCAAAGTACTCGCGCAACCGGCAGTTTGGGTAAGTCGTGTTGCGGTGCCACAGCTTCTACCTCATTAACCAGCATCCGGAAACGGTTTCCCATATCAATGATCGAAGCATTTATAGCAGGTCCGGCAGCTACATTAAATACTAATCGAACCGGATCTGCCTTACCTCCAATACCTAAAGGATGAACTTCGCAATTAGGTTTTCCATCAGCTATCGATTCACAAATCTCAAGCATGTGAGATCCTAAAACCATTGGGTTGGCGGGATCAAAATGATAAGTGTAATCCTCCATGAAAGCGTTCCCACCTTGCAATCCGCTGCCCATCACTTTCATTGCTCTTACCAACGCAGAAGTTTTCCAGTCGCCTTCACCGGCAAAGCCATATCCGGCGTTCATTAAACGTTGGGCCGCAATTCCCGGCAACTGAACCATGCCATGCAGGTCTTCAAACGTATCCGAAAATCCTTTAAAACCACCGTCTTCGAGAAACGCTTTTAACCCGAGTTCAATTTTTGCTGCTTCGCGCAAAGAATTATATTGATCTCCCCCTTTTTGCAGCGATTTCGTAACCGCATAACGTTGTTCATATTCTGCCGTTAGCACATCGATTTCGGCATCACTAATTTGATTGATTACATGAACCAGATCTCCGATACCGTAAGTATTCACAGAGAAACCAAACTTCATTTCGGCCTCTACTTTGTCGCCATCGGTTACAGCCACATAACGCATATTATCGCCAAAGCGAACAAACTTTGCTCCCTGCCAATCATGCCAGCCGGCAGCCGCTCTGCTCCAGGTATTTAAATCTTCAATAACTTCAGGATCTTGCCAGTGGCCAACAATAACCTTACGGTTGATGCGCATGCGCGACATCATAAACCCAAATTCGCGGTCGCCATGCGCACTCTGATTCAAATTCATGAAATCCATGTCGATGCTGGCCCATGGAATATCTCTGTTAAACTGAGTATGCAGATGTGCGATGGGTTTTTGCAAGGCTTTCAGACCTGTAATCCACATTTTAGCAGGCGAGAAAGTATGCATCCAGGTGACAAGTCCGATACAGTTTTTGCTTACGTTAGCCTCTTGGCAAAGCGCATAAACTTCTTCGGTGCTTTTAACAGTCGGTTTAAAAACTACCGTTACCGGAAGTTTAGGCGAATTATTTAACGACTTTGCGATTTCTTCTGAGTGTGCGGCTACCTGCTTTAAAGTTTCCTCACCATATAGGTTTTGGCTTCCGGTTACAAACCAGATCTCCAGTTTTTTTAAGTCAATCATTTTTGATTATTAATAAGATTTTGAATTATTTATTGGCCGTAATAAGAATTTGAGCCATGTTTTCTTTCGTAGTGCTTTTTAATCAAAGCGTCTTTAAGGCGTGGCGATTGTGGGTTAATCTGTTCGGTTAACAGCGCCATTTGCGCTACCGTTTCAAGTACAGCGCTATTATATACTGCCTTCTCAGCCGTTTTCCCCCAGGTAAATGGTGCGTGATTGCCAACTAGAACCATTTCAACTTCTTTGTAGTTTAAGCCTTTCTCTTTAAAGCAGTTCATGATCTGGAAACCCGTTTCATATTCGTAGTTACCCTGAATCATCTCATCGTTCATCGGTGGGGCACATGGAATATCTACCGTCAAATGATCAGCGTGTGTTGTTCCATAAATTGGGATATCCCGCTGGCTTTGAGCCCAGGCCGTTCCATAAGTCGAGTGAGTATGTACAATGCCGCCGATATTTTCCCAGTGTTTATATAATACGGCATGGGTGAGCGTGTCAGATGACGGCCGTAAACTACCTTCTACTGTTTCTCCATCAAAATTCACAATAACCATTTTTTCAGGCGATAGATCCTGGTAAGGCACACCACTTGGTTTTATGGCAAACACTCCAAGGGATCGGTCAGCTGCACTAACGTTCCCAAAAGTGAAAAGTACCAAACCCAATTTGGGTAACTGCATATTGGCTTCGTAGGCTTGTTCTCTAATCTGTTGGAAATTGCTCATTAGCTTTTATTCTGATTGATGTTCGTAAAATCCTCTATCAGCTTACCTGCTTTTGTGTATTTCTGATAGCGTTTTTTATACAGTTCCGCGCGAACCTTATCGGGGAAGTATTCTGCGTCAAAGCCTTGGCCCATAGCTGCCATAGCATCTTCAACTTTAGGATAAATTCCCGCGGCAGTAGCAGCAAACATTGCCGCACCAATCGCACAAGTCTGTTCAGATTTGTGAATCTTAATCGGCATATCCATTACATCGGCCATCATTTGCATAATGAATGGAGATTTTTTAGCAACACCGCCCATTCCTATCAATCCCTTTACGGGGATACCCTGCTCTATGAACCGATCAACTATTTTTTTAGCACCAAAACAAGTTGCTTCTACCAAAGCTCTGAACATTTTTACGGCATCGCTGCCAAGATCAAGCCCCAGAAACGCACCTTTTAAAAACTGACTAGCATCAGGTGTTCTTCGGCCATTAAGCCACTCTATCGCAAACTCACCAGAATCCTCTACAGGAAGTTCGCTGGCAAGTCGGCTTAATTCAGGAATGATTTTACTTTCTACTTCATCAATCAATTTCCTGGAAGTTTCTTCATCTATTAAAGTCGTTTGAGAAAGCAGTTGTTTCAAAGGCCAGGTGAGTACGTTTTTATACCATGCATAAGCATCGCCAAAGGCCGATTGTCCGGCCTCCATGCCAATCATTCCGGGTATAATTGAACCGTTAACCTGTCCGCAAATTCCTTTAACTAGTGTTCCTTTTACTTCCTCTGCCGGGGCAACCAGCATATCACAGGTAGAGGTTCCCATTACCTTGCAGAGATAATAAGGCTCAATTTGTCCTCCTACAACGCCCATGTGCGCATCGAAAGCTCCGATTCCAACAATTACATCTGTTGATAAACCCAGCTTTTGCGCCCACTCGGCACTTAACGTTCCGGCCTGTTGATCTGCGGTAAAAGTTTCGGAAGGTATTTTAGATGTGAAGTTTGTTAAAAGCGGATCGAGGGATGAAAAAAAGTGTTCGGGTGGAAACCCACCAAATTCTTCTGCCCATAGGGCTTTATGCCCTGCCGAACAAACACCACGTTTAATATCCTCAACGCGCTTCCCGCCGGTCAAAAGAAAAGGAATCCAATCGCAATGCTCTACCCATGAATTGATAGCCTGGCGTACATTTTCATCTTTTCTTAAAACGTGAAGAAGCTTTGCCCAATACCATTCAGACGAATAAATTCCACCAACCAATTTCAAATAATTGGTGTCAAATTTTTCAGCATGTTTATTTATTTCGGCCGCTTCGTGTATAGAAGTATGATCTTTCCATAGCACAAACATCGCGTTCGGGTTATTCTCAAATTCCGGCTTCAGTGCTAAAGGTGTGCCGGTTTCATCTACCGCAACAGGCGTAGAGCCGGTAGTATCTATCGAAATGGCTTTAACATTTCGAGCTATTTCTGATCCTGCTTTAAGCAGACATTCCTTTATAGTACTTTCAATTCCCTCGATGTAATCTAAAGGATGTTGTCTGAATTGGTTTTCTGAGGGATTGCAAAATAATCCCTGTTTCCAACGTGGGTAGTAATATACTGAGGAAGCGATTTCTTCCCCGTTAGCTGCATCTGCCAATACAGAACGAACAGAGTCTGTACCGTAATCTACACCGATAACATAGTTTTGAGTATTCATAATTGGTTATTCGTGTCAAAGTAACACTTATTTGCATTAATAACAAAAATACTATCAGTAAATTCTAAAACCACTATAAATCAGCACTAAGCAGTCCTTAAATATTAAATGAGTTTGGATCAGGGATGAAATTAAGAAATGCCTGGAATTTGTCTTTATAAATGCCTGGATCTAATTTATAGTAAAAAGCACCTCTCTTAGAACTGCCTTTGTCTTTTTCATCCTGGCGGATAATCAAACCTGTTGATAAAAGTTTTCGGCTGAAGTTGCGCTTATCGAGTGCTGTGTCATATACATTCTCGTAAAGAGCTAAAATCTGCGGTATCGTAAATTTTTTTGGCAAAAGCTCGAAAAGCAAGGGATGTAGTGCGGCTTTGTATCTGAGCATTTCCTTTGCGCTTTCGATCATTTCATCGTGGTCGAAAATAAGTTTAGGTGCTTTTTTAAGCGGAAACCATTCTGCATGGAAATCAGCACTTAAGCTTGTTTGATAATGATTTATATCAATAAAAGCAAAATAAGCTATACTTATGGTGCGTTCAATCGGATCGCGATTAGGTTCACCAAATACACGCATTTGCTCCATATAAACCCCATCAAGGCCGGTAAGTTGTTTAAGGATTCTGGCCGCAGCATCGTCGGTTGTTTCTGTAGGTTCAATAAAACCGCCCATAAGGCTCCATTTATCCTTTTCCGGCTCAAAGCCGCGTTTGATAAGAAGGAGTTTAAGTGTATCACCATCAAAACCAAAGATGATGCAATCTACCGCTACTAAAATTCTGCTATGCTTTGAATACATAAGATTGATGC
>JANMZB010000499.1:0-5155 GCA_031382725.1 Sphingobacteriaceae bacterium
TTTATTTAAATCAGTGGTATTATCTACATTTCCCAAGCCTACCATCGTTGCAGTGATTCCTGAAACTGTTCCGGTAAAAGTTGGCGAAGCTAAGGGTGCTTTTAAAGCTAAATCAGAAGCAGAGCCTTTCAAGTCCAAAGCCGTTTGAGTAGCAGTTGAAATGGGCTTATTAGCATCACTGGTATTATTCACATTTTCCAAGCCAACTTTAGATGCACTAATCCCCATCGCGATTTTCACATCGGTTACACTCGCATCAGCAATTTTTGAAGTAATTATCGCATTCGATGCAATTTGAGGTAAAGCTGATGTGCCTGTTAAATCTCCGGCTAATTGCAGTTTACCTTTTACTGTACTTGAAGCTTCAGCTGTTGCATTTGCCGCTATCGCCGCATCGGTGTAAGTTTTTACCGCTTTTTCGCTAGGGTATTTCACATCCGAATTTGAGGCTAAAGTACCATCGGTACTCTTGTTTGCTATTGCCTCTTTTGTTGCTTCGGCTGCTGTAGCACGTGTTATTTCGGATGTTAAGTTGGTCGCAATTGTAGCTACCGCAACAGTACGATTATTAACTTCCGCAATGATTTCAGCGTTGTTATTGGCAGCTAAGTTAGCCTCTGCGGTTATGGCCCTGGCTATTTCGGCTGTTAATGCTGTAGTATTGGTAGCCGTGTTTTCATCTACATACAATTTTACAGATTTTACACTTGGATATTTACTATCAGAAGTTGCATCGGCAGTTATATTTGTTGATTTATTGGAAACGTTTTCTTTCAAATCCAACGCAGCCTGTACAACTGTACCCCCCGATTCATTAGTAGGGGCCCAGGCGGTACCATCCCACTTTAACACCTGTCCGGTTCCCGGAGCTGTTACACTTACCGCGAACCCTTGTATTTTATTTACTGTAGGATTTGGGAAACTTCCACCTAAATCCCCCGCGGCAGTACCCGAAGGCGCTGCTGAAGTTGCATAAATGGCATAAGGAACAGATTGTAATTGCGAAGTTCCCATATCCACAAAACTATAACCACCGGCAGGATCAATTTCTACTTGTAAAAATTTGTTACCCGTTGCCCAGTTTACGGTCAGCATACTTCCGCTTTGCGAACTAGCCCCTGTGCTGCCAATAATTACAGTAAACAAACCAAATTTATTGGTTGTTCGTTGTCGGGTTTCTGAGTAAACGCTATTGCCTGTTACCGCACCGTCACGAATGGTAAGCCTTAGGGTTATCAATTGCTCGGTAACCGGACTGCCGTCGCTTTTTCTGGCCACACCCTGATAATTAATCAGGGGCAGTTGTTGAGCAATTAGCGGTGCGCTAAACATTAAACTAAACAAAACCGCGGTACTGAATAATCTTATTTTGGAAAAATTAATCATAGGAATTTTATTTTAAACTAGTTTAGAATTGTGATAAAACCTTTTTTTATGGTTGATTTCCCATCCTTTGTAAGTCTGAGAATATAGTAATAGGTGTCTTGAGATAAGGGCAGACCAGAAATGTCGCCCGACCAATTGTTTTGATAATTTTTGGCTTTGTAAACCACCCGGCCGCCACGGTCGAACACCGTTAATTCGTTATCGGGATATCTTTCAATTTCTTTAATCACCCAAACATCGTTTTTTCCGTCTCCGTTTGATGAAAGAATGTTATTGGGGTAAACCTCGAGTACATCTGATATGTAATGAGCAGGAACAATGGGTTGTAACATTCCATTGGTGATAATGGCTGTTGCCGAAAATTGTGTTTCAACCAAAGCCAGCTCGCCTACGCTCCAGTCAAAAACAATATCATTCTGGCTGAACGTATTGCCTGTTGAGTTTACTGTGGCCGAAGAAATACTTTGCGCATTCCCGTTTATTGTCGTAAACAGAACAAAAAATATAATAAGAAACAATTTGTTAGAGAAGACAAAGTTTGGCATGGCAATGAGTTAACAGTATAGTGTATACTATTACTCACTATGGGAAATATAGGTTACATTTGAAGTAATTTTTTGATTTTATACACATATAAATATATTTGAAATTTCAACGGCTAAATAAAAAAGCATTATAATTCATTTGATAAAAAAACCTTCACAATTCATTAAAAAATAAGATTTTCAATTTTCATCCTTCCTGAATATCTCACTTTAGCTTTCATTTTAAGATATTTGTTTGGGTAATCCCTATCACAGTAACTTATTTGGCATGATAATTATTAGCAAAAAAAATAGTCTCTGCGAGAGGGTGTTTTATTCAAACAATGAATTGGTATTGCTTGAGCGATGCTGATTCGAAGGAAAGCACTACCTTAAGCAGAATGAAGTCATGTGTTATTCAGTTCTCCGCGGTGAATTGGGATATAGTATTGGGAATTTCATTCTGTGATGGTTAGATTACAGTATTAAGATAAGATCAGACCGTGCCGCACTTCCTATCAATACTTTTTTAAGCTTAAATTTAACTTATTTGACCCTTGTCTCCATCTCTTTTGGAGAGGGTGGGTTGAGGCCTAAACTGAACAACATGAGAAAAATAATTTCATTTATGCACATATCGCTTGACGGCTTTGTTGCAGGACGGAACGGAGAAATGGACTGGATTAAAGTTGATGAAGAAGTTTTTGAACATGTGGGTAAGCGGATAAACGGTGGCGACACTGCATTATATGGACGAGTAACGTATCAGATGATGGAAAGCTATTGGCCTACCGCAGCAGATAAGCCTGCAGCCACTAAGCACGACATCGAACATTCAAAGTGGTACGAAAAAGTTCGCAAAGTGGTGTTATCAAAAACCCTGGAAGAAGATGGTTTAACCAACACAAAAATTATTAGCGACAACCTTTCGGAAAGCATAAATGAAATAAAACAATCAGGCACTGGCGGTAGTGAAGATATCTTGCTTTTTGGCAGCCCAACTGCAACACATTCACTTATGCAACAGAATTTAATTGACGGCTACTGGCTATTTGTTAATCCAATTATTCTCGGTCAAGGCATTCCTTTGTTTGCACACATCAAAGACAAAATAAAAATAAAACTTTTGACTACCCGACAATTTACCTGCGGCGTAACCGAACTGAATTACATAGTGGACAGGCAGTCGCAAGGATAAATATGGAGAATCCTATTCAACATTTAAGAGAACAGCAAAACCTAACCCAAACGGAGCTTGCCGAAAAATCCGGATTATCTTTACGTACAATCCAGCGGGTGGAAGCAGGAACCATTCCCAAAGGATATACCTTAAAAGCATTGGCAAAGGCCTTAGAAATTGAACCTGAAAAACTTTTACCAAACAACGAGGGCAGCGCTGCGATAAATCGCGCAAAACTCATTAATATTTCTGCTTTGTCATTTCTAATTCTTCCTTTTGGAAATCTAATAATTCCTGCAATTTTAACTTACAACACCAAGGACATCAAAGCAAAAAAATTAGGGAAGAATGTGCTAAGCATTCAAATCATATGGACGGTAATCTTAGCCGTTTCAATTATTACAGCTCCGTTTATACAACTCGCGTTTGCAATTAAGATACCTCTGTTTATCATCTTTCTATTGCTGCTTTTTTGCATCAATATTATAATCATTGTAAAAAATTCCGTCAGTTTGAATCAAAAGGAAGAACTATCTATTTCTTTGAAAAACAACATGTTATAGTCGTTGTCGTAAAATTGGCGTAAAACTGGCGGTTAGGTTTTTGAATTACTTAAACACATCTACCGACAATTGCATAAAATGTCGGAATGAAAACAATCAAGAAAGTTTTACTGGGTTTATTAGTTATTAGTGCCTTAGCCTCATTTAAATGGCAATTCAATTTTGACCAAAAATTAACACCAGCAGATAATAACCTCACAGTTTCAGGAATCTCGGGAAACATTGGAATAAAATGGGTAGCGAATGGTGATAATCCCCATGGTGCAATGCTTTTACCCGTTCAAATAAAGGGAATTAAAAAGACGCTTTATATGCAGCTTGACCTGGGTTCGCCAAGCACCATGTTGTATAAAAAGTCTTTGCAATCAATTCCGACTGAACTCATAGATGGCGTTTTATTCAATAAAGAATTAAATCATATCACTCTGGATTTTAATCTGAAAAGGATGACCATTTCCTCCAAGACTTTTCGTCTGTTAGATTATGGAGATAAGCTTGATTTTGAAAACCCGAAGACCGCAAATATTATAGGCACAATAGGGACAGACTTATTGGAAAAGCGCATTATAATTTTAAACTTCAAAAATGGACGGTGTTCTTTTACCAATAAAACTGAAGAAAATGGTTTTACCCCATTTGAATTTAAACAGCGCAGAATCTTAATACCGGCAAGAATTGGAAATGAGAATGTGAAGATAATTTATGATTCCGGCGCAAGCGGTTATCAGTTGATTACAAGCAAAGAAATTTGGGAAACCTACCGAATCCCAGCAGGGAAAATACGGTCAGAAAAAGTAAATTCCTGGGGTGATACCTTATCTATCGTATCAGCCCCAGCTGATAAGGAAATGCATTTTGGTGATAGTAAACTGAGACTTTCTGAGGTGACTTATGTTGAAGGAACATCAGCATTGAATATTGCTATGATGAAGCGTTCGGGTATGCAGGGAATGATAGGAAACAAGTTATTTCTAAAGAATAAGGTGATTTTGGACTGTAAGAATGGGAGGTTTAAGGTTGAATGAAGTAGAAGTCACATACGAGTCCGATCTTAAGTGAAGGTGTCATATAGATGTCCTGGTGAGTTAAGAAGTTTATTAGCAGTTTTGTTAAAATCAATAAGTGTGAAAGTCTACCTTTTCTTCATGGTGTTTCTTCTTTTAATCTTCACAACAACTATCGGGCAGCCTATAAAAAGAATTGACGGAACACGACTTTCCGGAGATAGCCTGCAAAGAAAAATTAAATATCTTATGAAAGTCGCAAACGTTTCAGGTGTTGCTGTTCCCAATGCCCCCGCAATAATGTGCCGGCTCATCTGGTCAAATTTGTCAGCACCTAAACGGTAGCGAAATGCCGTAAACAGACTCCGGTCAAATAAAGGTTCAGCAGTATAGGAGCTTAGGCCAAGAAAGTATTGCAGGTACATGTTTTCCCAGATGCTTTCTACTACTTCCCGATCATCAAGCTTTAGTTTGTGCTTAATAATCATGGCCCCGATT
>JANMZB010000502.1:0-2586 GCA_031382725.1 Sphingobacteriaceae bacterium
GAATGATGGAGCCGGCGGTATCGCAGGGCACGATCTCCGGTAGGCCAGCGTCGTTCAACATTAGGAAAAGCGACAGTACTCACTGCTTTTTGTGTGGTTGCCTCAATGGTACGCTTGGCGGCGAGCAAGCCGATACCCCAAATGCGGCTCAAGTTCTCAGCAGATAGCGAGACGCGGGCCGAAGCGACGGCGGCAATAGGGACTGGGTCATCAAGGGTAACGGAGCTAAGGAGAGCTTGAATGAACCGGTCTTCATTGTGCGAGGTCATGTCAGATAGCGCACGGTCTCCTGGACGTGCGGAGCCGTCGGAATGGACGAACCGGGCTTCCTCTTCGGAGTATTGGACGTCATGTGGCATCCATTCTGGATCAGGATAGGTTAGCTCAATTCGAGGACAGGTATCATATTCCGTGGGAGTTGGCCTCCGTCCAGGGAAGTAAGACGTGACTCCATGTAATTCCAATGGAATCAGTAACTCTTCAGCCTGTATAGCATGATCATGGTCGCTTGGCAATGTTGTGATGAATTTCGGCCGCTCATTTAGCGTAACGTCATTGAGTCTTAATTGCATCGGGCACAATAGACAATGATCCATCTCTTCAAAGTGCAAGGCTTGATGGAGGATCAAGATATATACTTGACCAGACTTCGGGTCGTCATACGCGATGGCGGCCGTGACAATAGGGACCTTGGTGACCGTGCCAAGGGACTTGAGGAATGGGGTGACTTTCACACTGCGATTGGTTTTATTCACAATGAGAACATCCATGCCAACACAGCATGTATCAGCATGACTATCGAGTTCGACTCGGAACCAATCATCATCAAATGGGTTGTCAAGTGCATCCATTCCTTCAAGAGCCTCCATAAGATCCATTGATTGAATATCGCGGCGGTCGTCCAATGCAATTTTGTTCATTGATTGTCACGCTTGTTTCGTCTTCGGAGCCTTCCCAGCAGCTCTGCGCTGAGTGGTGGCATCTGTATCATGATCTTCATCTTGTGTTTGTATATCCGAGATATTACGTTTGGTCCGCAAGGCGAGAACTTTGTCGCGGGTAGCCTGATCTAATTGCCACCAATCTTCGGGCTTATAGTAACGATCCAGGGTTTTGGCACCGCCCGGCTTTGGAGCCACTCCGGGCTTCCCTTGCTTGAACCGTTTGTTACCACCGTCGTTTCCTCCTTTACGTGACTTCCCTCTACCGCGGAGGAATGGTGGCTTACCACTGCCTTCCTTGCCTCCACCTTCCCTGCCACCACCTTCCATACCAGCAACGGTACGTGATTCCTGAGTGGTGGTCGAGATGAAGGAGCGCAAATAGTTAACACTTGCGTCAAAGTTGCCGCGAAGGTCGATTTGTGCTCGGATGGTGGCGGCTGGAACCATCATCGTTGTAACTTGAAGGGATTTTAATAGAAGGCGGACCTTGCGTAGTTCCGGTATCGGAGTGCCTGTTGCTTTCTCGAGTTCGAGATGGCACTTCATCTGCATCGACACATGAGTCTCAAACGTGTGGCGTTGTTTCTCTCCCCGATACTGAACTGTTTCTAACTTGTGTTCCGCCGCTGTTTCGATCGCCTCCATTTCAGCACTTCCACGATAATGAGCCTTGAATGCAGCCCACGCACCCCGTCCATCGCGATGGCTTGCATAGGGCTTGATCCAAGTCTTCACGTTCTTATGATCACCAACCGCGTCATTCAACAGTTCGAATACGCGAGCGTTATCAACATGATACGCTGCAGTAGCATGTTCGGCCCTGACCATGATTTCGTCTCGGAGGCTTGCATAAGCCGAGTTCATTTCACCGAATGGAGGATCATGTTGATGAGGTGGAATCGTAGTGATTTCACGAATGACATACGCGAGAGGGCGTGCTCCTTGGCCGTTATATAACGCGAGATGTTCTGGCCAATCATCGATGAAATCGAAGATCTTGTCCGGCTTGACGAGCTTCAGTGCCACGGCCGGTTCCTTGTAGTCTTCTTCGGCAATGCGGAACTGTGCATAGCGCTGAACCATGTCCATCGTCAGTTCATCAGCAAGCAGCTGACGCCCTGTACGGCGATAGTGACGGGCCATGTAACAAGCTGAGGAAAGGTTCAGTTTCGCGATTGCTGACACACTAACACCAGGATTTGCCAACCTTGGTGGTATTCCACCAGCTGGTGGTGGCATTCCGAGAACTACACCACCGGGGCGTCTGAGGCTGCTGCAGAGCTCCTGGACACCTTTGTCATCGAAATACTGCAATGCCTCAATTGTTAGGCCTTCCCTGTTCTTATCTGCCAAGATGGCTGCGGCGTCTTCATTGAAGCCTAAGCGGATGAAGGCAGCAGTGAGGGCAGCGGTGAGAGCAAGAGCAACAGCAGCAGAGTCATCCATGATAGCAAAGAATACTTGTCTAGATCAACGTCTTAGAGCTAGATTGGGTCTGATAAACTAAACCAACTGCTACGCAATAGCAGTACAACAGTACTTAAAGCAACAATTAACCACGTTAACGATTACTAAAATTATGATTAAATTCACTCTCATAACTAAACCAACAATAAATACTCTTATAAGAAATCACATAACT
>JANMZB010000522.1:0-1692 GCA_031382725.1 Sphingobacteriaceae bacterium
CAACAAGACTGATGACAATGTTGCTGCAACTACGATCACGATAACAAAACGAAAGGAAGGTAAAGTTTCATGTACTGGCAGCCGTTTCGTACACAATCCTAAATCATCGGTCCGATACTCTTACAAACCTAATTATGACACAATAGATTACAATTGTCTATGTGCCGGTTTCAATAATGCAAAAGGGCGTAATTTTGCAACCGAAATGGAAAATCAATATGAAGATGTTAACGAAGAAGAATGTATATATGATGACTTGATTGATACAAAACAATTTTTGAACGAAAAATATCCCTCTTTAAAAGCAAATCAGATAAAACAATGGAAGAAGCATTTATATTTTGCATGCCAACAAAGTTATGATGCAGCTAAACGCTCTGTTCAGGCTAGTTTGTCTAAAGATATTGAAGAAGCAGAGACTGCACTCTCTGGCATTGAACATACAATACGAAAAGAGAAAGCTAGTATTAAAAAAGCAGGTGAAAATCCTAATATGCTACCATCCAGCCTAATGTACACATGGGCAAAGGCTAGAGCACGTAGAGATTTTTTGCAACATGAGCTTGTTAACCGTCCAACATACCTTCCAATGGACTCAATTGTTGCTGTTCGAAAGGTAGATGTGTTGAATTATGAAATTATTGTAAAATATCCGGATAATACAAAGCACAAAAAAATAGTTGGTCGTAAATTTATCAAAGACAACTTTGAACCAACTTACATAGAAGAGATCAACCAACATCATCTGGTAGCCGATTTCATTATCTTTGATAACCAGAAAAGCAATATTCTACAGCAACATAAATTGATAAATGAAAAACAGAAAGCAATTCCATACCAACCAAACGATGCATCTGATCTAATCATATGGATTCGCATTGATATTGTCATGCATAAGAGTGTGAAGGAAGGTAATTCAGGGAAAAAATCGAATGGAATATTATTTGTGAAAATGAATCCAAGATAAATTACAAATACAACCCTATTGCAGAAAATGTACTTCAGTCAATACTTAACGGTCTCTATGCAGTCCCGACAATACCTGAATGGTTGGAAGAATGCAATGGTATTTTTATGAAAGAATGTGACACCAAAACGAAGGAGGTAAATCATGTAATTGACCCAAATGACAAGGAATTTTCAAATAAGAATATACTGTACGGTCAGTATGGAGCTAAAATACCTTATTATATAAAGACTGGAAGTTACAGTCTTTACAGTACAAATGCACCAGGTTTAATATCATCAATTTGTTACAGCGTCACCACCAAAAAATTTACAGGACTAACGAAATATCCAGATGGTAGAGTTATTAAAGAACAATTGGCAAATGAATGGGTTAAGGAGAATATACCTGAGGACATGTATACATACTTCAAAACACATGCGCAAGGCAACAAAATACGATACCTAAATGTGCCACCTGGAGACATTAACAAAATACCAGATTGTTATATAAAAGACAACAATCCAATCATCAAATTCTTACAACACAATGAGAAAACGTGTGCTTTTTCATCAATGTGTAGTACATTATATTATCTTGGATACAATTTATTGGCCAATCACCTTGATCAGTATAAAGATGTGTTCTACGAAAAGGAATTTAAATTTGCACCAAACAAAGTGATGCAGAAAATAGTGGGTTTTATTACCAGTACTAAAAAGATCTATGGATTCACCACATCCTAT
>JANMZB010000532.1:0-1568 GCA_031382725.1 Sphingobacteriaceae bacterium
AAATGACAATGTAATCAAATGCATAATTCACTGTTGTGACTACAAAAACAATTCAATTGATGATTCATGTTTAACTGAGAAATGGAATCTAGAATACAAAAAGATCAGTAGTAACAACAAGAATAATCGAGTACAAGTGTCGATTCCGATATTGAGAGTGTGCGATTTATCATCAATTGAAGACCGCATTTTCGTAATTCAGGAAACACCCGGAGAACAATCAATTTTAGAGAGGAATATGTCATCCAGCATAATACTTATAAAGAAAAAAGAAACGTGGGCGTCCTATTTCACAGACACCCAATAAATAAACCACCACTCCATTATTGTAGTGGTGAAGGTTCGTCCAATTATCCCACCGAAACACATCTAACTCATAGTAACGTTACATCCAAATATCCTACTCAAACCAACTCTCATCCATTGCTTGATTTACTAAGATCTGATTGTAAATCTGTATTTAAACTGATTTGTTGTCATTTCCTCCCATTTCCGCTGATTTGATATAAAATGAGGTTACATACACATCCTCATTTAGATATTCCATAGTACGTTGGCTCAGACAATGATGATGTAATGGGTTGAAAAACAAAATATCACCTGGACGTAATGCCACTGCAATTGCTTGTTCCGGAAAGCAAAAGTAAACTGCAACATCCATATTTAGCTTTGTTTTTTGCTTTTTCATTTCAGTACCCAATGGTACGTGGGTTACCATCAAACAACTTAAAAATGAATCTTTATCAGTGTGCGAAGGACTAACGTAGTTGCATGAAGTAGCCATACTCGACCACACATTATTCATTTGCTCATTTGACATCTTTTCCTTTTTTAAAAATGAAGATTTGTTATTTGCAATCCATTTTACCTTTTTTAATGTATCAAACAATCCGAACGGTAAACACATTTTTGCAAAATGTAATCCACGATGTAACATCTTGTTGATATGGGTAATCTCAATTTCACATTCGGGAGGTATCTTGGAGTTACTTAAACCTGGTTTGTTTCGGTTGCAGTGTACGCCCATTGTAGTGTACTTAGCTGATATTCCAGTTCGTTCCATACCTCGTTGTTTCATTTTATTACAATGGGTCAATATTTTATTCAAACTTAAAACGTCAGTATGAGGACTGCTAGTATTACCCACTATTTTGTCCCGTGGCACGAGAATGTATACTGGTGTAACCGGCGATTCCATGAATTTAGATCCAGTTACAGTATTTGTTACGTTTAATTCTTGATGTATATTCAACATGGTAACTTTACCCTCGATTTTGGTAATAGAATCATTAAACACCGGGTCATTAATACCTGTCAAATAATACGTTTTTCTTGATGTAGTTGTGCTAGTGACAGCATTCCCCAACATAGCGACCTTACTTGTTTTCTTGTTAAATTTCGATCGCCGATGTTTTCCTCTGGTCTTAAAGACAATATTGTTGGTAATGATTAAATCTTCTTTTTCATCAAACATCCTCTTTGCCATTTGTGTTTTCATGGAAGATCGACTTTTGCTCTTAAATGCATGGACAATGCCTAGATGTTTTCCTACTAACGAATTCTTGTTT
>JANMZB010000533.1:0-1052 GCA_031382725.1 Sphingobacteriaceae bacterium
TCTGATTCACTAACCTACGCGAATCATACCTCATCTGTCACTACTAACGTCCATTGCCAATCTCGCGTTTTTGCCGCCCACGCCGCGGTACAGCTGCGCCCCGGATGGCACTTTAGCACCACCGACGGGGGGGCCGATACCATGATCCTCGGCACCGGCTGGACCTTCCTCGAATACTACCCTGATCGGACCATCAACATTATCGGTTTTAATGAAAAACATGCTCGGAAAACTGGTTGTCGCGTCGGTACAGCGTGCGCCGTCGTTTGCGATTCGCATGGCACCGAATACCTCGCCATCGCCTACCTAGCGGTCGAAAATAAAGGGTCCCGTACCTCACTCCTGTCAGAAAGCCAGATGCGTACAAATGGCCTCATTGTCGATTCTACTTCACGCCACCACCTCGGCGCGAATCTGTTACCCGGTACCCAGTCCATCAGGTTCAACGATCCTCAAGTCGTTATCCCACTACACCGCCAGGCCGCCTTGATGATATGCCTACACCGAACAGCTTCCTCCTCCGAGATTGACACCCTACCCCGCCTCCACCTCACGTCCGGAGAACGTTGGAACCCTCATGAGCACTATGATGACGAGGATGTCATTTACCCTCTCAATTCTGCGACCCTCCACGCTTTCATCGGTCACACGTCACTCATGCATCGGTTCTCCCATCTCCGTGGGATTACCATATTGATCCTCCTATCTTGGGTCCACCGTTCCATTACACTATTTACCCAACTTGTTACACAGTTACACGCCACCATCCACTCCACGGCACAATCCTTTCGTAACCATTTTACCACGCACACACCCCAGTACAAAGAGCCCGACCCCCTCCTCTGGGGACGCGCTGCATTCGCAGCTGACTTATACCTTACCGAAGGCTCACTTAAGACATGCCCCACCGAACTTTTGCATCTCCTCGTCCAGCCAGATGATGGACTCGCGTTCCTCCAAGCCCTATCATCCCTCGCACTACCTCGGCCTCCTATTGTCCTAACCGAAGCCAAAGCTGCCCTCATCCGTTCCAACCCCAGGCAGGGCTCGTT
>JANMZB010000559.1:0-1418 GCA_031382725.1 Sphingobacteriaceae bacterium
TTTGCCGTTACCCAACCAACCGATACCACCACAGCCAGCGGAAGCCTCCAACAAAACATCCAGTTTATATTTAGTGAATATGACAATCAATTAAGAAGAGAGAAAACCATAGCAGGAGTAAAAGAAAAGCTATTGATGGGAGAATGGGTAACTAAAGCACCTATAGGATATGACCACATTAAAATCAATGGTGAAAGAAAAATTGTGGTCAACGCCAAAGGCAAATTAATTAAAAAGGCCTTTGAATGGAAAGCCAATGAAGGTTTAAGCAATACTCAGATTCTAGACAGACTTTCTGCAATAGGCTTAAAACTCACGAAGCAACTCCTCCAAAAAATATTTATCAATCCTTTCTATTGCGGTAAACTGGTTCATAACATGCTAGACGGCGAAGTAGTACAAGGGAAACATGAGCAAATGATCTCAGAAGAAGTTTTCCTAAGAGCCAATGAAGTCCAGTCTCATGTACCTCAAGGGTGGAAGCATCAACTTGAAAACAATTTTATCCCATTAAAGAAATTTGCAAAATGTGACAATTGCGGAGGCCCCATGAGAGGATACTTAGCCAGACAGAAGAATATCCATTACTACAAATGCAATCAACATGGGTGCTGCAATAACATCAGCGCAAAATACCTCCACAAAACATTTAAAGAGTTATTGTCAGCCTACCTAATTGAAAAGAAGTATGCCGATCTGGTCAAACATCAAATCACAGAAACCATCAAAGAGATTAATGAAACCAACGTTGGCAATCTAGATTTGATGAGAGCACAACTAAAAGACGTAGAAAAGAAATTAGACAGGCTGGAAGAACGCTTTATTCTGGAAGAAATAAACAAAGAGTTGTATGACAAATACACTCAAAAACTAAAAGAGGAAAGGTCAAATATCAGCCAGGAATTGGAAGCTTCTCAAATTAAAGTGTAGAACCTTGAAGAGTGCGTCAACATTGCAACCAGAACAGCTTCACAATTAGATACTTTGTGGGAGGAAAGTGATTACAACATGAGGCAAAAACTACAAAATTTGGTGTTTCCCGAAGGAATCTATTTTAACAAGAAAACAGGGGAGTGTCGAACCGGAAGAATAAATATGATTTTTGAGATAATAGGCTGTATATCAAACAATATGAAACAAAAAAAAGAGGGACAAACAAATGAAAATATTTGCTTCTCCCCTTTGGTAGACCTTTCAAACATTATCTCGAACCCTTTTGTATTGAATATTAGGAGTTTATATTCCTTAAAAGGTTCCTTTTAATTCATACTTATAATCAGACTTTCTTCAACATGGTATTAGAATTTAATAACCCGAAGAGCTCCGTCTCATATTTTTTCAAAATTTCTAGAATTCACACTTACATCTCCATAAGAAAAACTAAAACCGTATCGAAAACTACAATAACTAAGATTACT
>JANMZB010000569.1:0-10691 GCA_031382725.1 Sphingobacteriaceae bacterium
CTTATTGGAAACTCACAACTAAACTTACTTCCTTTATTTTTTTCGCTTTTAATTATAAGTTTTCCGCCACAAAGCTCAACCGATTCTTTAACAAATATTAGCCCTAAGCCCGTACCTTTTTCGTTTTTGGTTCCGTTGCTCGTATATAGTTTATCTACATTAAATAATTGTTTGATTTGGTGTTCGGTCATACCGATGCCTCTGTCAGAGACAGTAATCGAAATAAATTCTTCAGTATTTGTTAAACTGATGGTAACCAATTCGCCGACAGGTGAAAATTTGATAGCATTGCTAAGTAGATTTCTAAGTATCAGTGTTAGGTAACTCTGATTAGCGTTTACCCATGCTTCTTTCGGAACTTCGTTAATTAGTACCACATTTTTTTGAGAAGATATTGGAGTGTAAAGCGTAATTATTTCTTCAACGATACTGCAAACATTCACCGGTTCAAAATGAATTTCCTGTGTAGATTGCATTTGCGATTTTGCCCAACCCAATATATTTTCAAGCAGTAAGCTTAAACTATTTACTGCAGGCTTTAACTCTTTTATTATTATCCGAAAAATATCCGGATCAGTCAATTCCTGTTCCATATTTAAGATCATTTCTAAAGAGGCGATAGGGCTTCTCATATCATGACTCATTACCGAAATTACTTTATTTTTGATCAGATTTAGATTTTCGAGCTTATTACTTTGCTGTTGAATATGTTCGTTCTTTTGCGTTAATGACTCGTAAAGTTTGTTTTTAGTTTTAATCTGCTGCACGTAATAGAAAATAAATCCTATTGCAGCAAGACACAATAGAAGGCTTCCATACAAATAGATACTTTGCAGGTTGTTTTCGTGTTCCTTTAATTCGTTCTTGTTTTTTAAAAGCTGTATCTCTTTTTGGTGACTTTCTTTTGCATATTTATATTCTGCAGCTTTTAACTGTTTTATGTTATCGGCATTAAACAAACTGTCTTTGTATTTGGTATAAAGCTCCAGATAGTATAATGATTGATTAGCATTCCCTTTCTTTTTAAAATAGATATATATACTTTCGGCAGCATCTCGAATTTTTGGCTTCAGATTTTCTATTTGTGCCAATTTCAGTGCCTTGAGAGCATACTCTACTTGCAATTCTGGTTTATTTATTTTCTCATAAACTTTGCTCAAGACAATGTAGTCCCCGCTTAATGCCTTATTATTATTATCTGATCTATCTAATGCTTCTGCTAGCAAAAGATAATTAAGGGCTTTATCATAGTTTTCCAAAGCCACATAAGACGTTCCTAAATTTGTATAACACTCTCCAAGACGACTTTCAACTCCTGTTTCTTTTGCGAGTTTAAGAGCTTTTTCAAAATGAGTAATGGCTTGATACTGGTCGCCAAGTTTTGAATAAATTGTTCCGATAGTGATATATGCTACAATCGTTAAAACAGGATCGTTTTGATTTTTATTAAGCTGCAAAGCTCTATTCGTAAATTCAAGAGCACGCTTATAATCTTTCTGTTCCTGGTAAATCTCTGAGATGTTAATGCAGGCCGTAGCAATTACCATCGTATCCTTAAGCTGCTCGGCTAACTTCAAAGTTTTATAAAAATGGTCGTTAGCGCGCAGGTATTCTCCTGTTGAAAGATAAATGATGCCAATATTGTTATGGGACTGGCATTGAACTTTTTTGTCGTTATATTTCTCTGCAAATTTTAATGAAAGGTTCTGATAATGTATTGCCCCGTTTATCTTGCCTTGGTTGTAAATCATTAGACCCATTTGGCTGTAATTCATGGCAACCTGATTTGGGTTGGCAATTTTATTAATTGCAATGGCTTTATTACAATTTTCTACAGCTTCTTTAAACATGCCTTTAATTGCGTACCCTACTGCCAGGCTACTATAACACAATCCCTCTCCCTTTTTGAAATTAATTTTTCTTGCCAGTAAAATGCCTCTTTGAGCGACATTGATAGAAGAGTCATTGTTTAACCTTCTATATGCTTTTGAAAGCTGGTAATGCCATTTAACCTCATTGCTATCTTTATTTTGCTTGTTTTCCTCTAATCTTAAAGCCTTAATATTGGCTTGCTGGCCAATAGCTATTTTACAGAAAAGTAAGAGAGAGATAAAAAGGAGGCTTTTTCGTATGATCATTGTATGCGAAAATCGTTGCGGCTTTTCTGTTAAAAGTGCGCAACTGATAGTATATACTTTTTTTATTCTATTAAGTTACACTTGTTTTGAAACTATATTTCTTTTTTTTCTGCTGACAAACTGTTGTCAATGCCTGCTTCTAACTTCGGTTCATAATCAATAATCAAAATTATGGAGACTATTAAAGAAACACAGATCGCAGCAGTAATTTTATCAGCAGAACTATTAGAACATTGGCAGGGGCACCGCAGGCTTACTCGCAGAGTAATTGAAGCATTTCCAGAAAAGGAGTTATTTAGCCATTCTATTGGAAATATGCGACCATTTGCTGCAATAGTGCAAGAGCTTTTAGCGATAGCCGTACCGGGACTCAGACAAATGGCTACCGATAGTACTGAGGTTCTAAATGAGCATCTTGATCAGGGAAATAAAAAGGAGACTCTTTTAAAATTATGGGATGAGGCAACTTCGGAGATTAACCATTATTGGCCTTTAATAACTGATGAGAAATTTCATGAGAAGATAGTTACGTTTGGGCAATATGAGGGAACGGTGTGGTCTTCTATTTTTTACTTTATCGACAACGAGATTCATCACCGTGCGCAAGGTTATGTTTACCTGCGTTCATTGGGTATCGAGCCACCTTTCTTCTGGGAAAGATAGGTCCGGTTTATGAAAACAGTCTTGGTATTTAGAACGTCGGTAGCAGATAGTTTTACGATTCGTAAAATTAAGCCCCTGCTAGACAAACTAATGAATAATGACGGGGATTGGAATTTCGACCTGGAGGATTGTGACAACATTCTCCGGGTCGAAACCCTTAAAGTTCAGGCTTCCGTGATTATTAAAAACATGGAAAGTGCCGGTTTTTTGTGTTCTGAACTGGATGATTAGGAAACTGTTACCTGCAATTTGTCCTGTATTTTTTCAATCAATTCGCTTACCTTAATACGCAAACTTTCAGGCTCTATTATTTCCGATTTATCGCCAAACATTAAAAACCATCGCGCCATTCCATCACAAGCTTCGCTACACATAAAAGTCATTTCAACCTTATCGCCCACAATTTTTTCAGATGCAAATCCATAGTACTTGCGTTCGGCTTTAAGGTATCTGGCTATATCCTTGTTTACGAGTAACACAACTTTAGTAGTGTGTACGGGTTGTTTAGTATTTTTATAAACTTCGATACTGTCATGTTCCTTTGTAAAAGGAGCAGATGTTCGCCGGATCTGAAGCATACGATCGGTTCTAAATTGACGATAATCCAGTCTTAATAAGCAGTACGCCATCACATACCAATAATTATTCTCATTAAATACACCCAAGGGTTCAATAATCCTGTCTACCAATTCATCCGAATACGATGATTGATACTTCAAAGCGATTTGCTTTTTCTCCGCTATACTATCCAGTAATACATCTAAAGCATCCGGGGTATGTTCGTTAAAAATTTCCTGATCGGAATTTATCCATATCTGTTCTTCGAGTTGCGCAACCCGATCTTTCGCCGAACCTTTTAAAACCGACTTCACCTTATACATAGCCGATTGATAATAAGCTCCCAGCGTTTTATCGCTAAACTTTTGCATAAGTTTTTCAGCAGCTACAAAACTCCCGGCTTCTTCTCTCGAAAACATAACAGGAGGCAAGCGGTAACCCTCCATCAAAGAATATCCCACGCCAGCTTCTCCGGCTATAGGCACACCAGATGCTTCCAGCGATTTGATGTCCCGATAAATAGTGCGGAGGCTAACGCCAAAACGATCTGCCAGATCTTGCGCTTTTACAACCCTGCGAGATTGAAGGTGAATCAACATCGCAACAATCCGGTCAAAACGGTTCAAATTATCGGCATCCATCTTATAAAATTAACATAAAAACAGGTAAATGAAATTGGATATTGAAAGCTCTAAACGTTTTTATGGAATCTACAGCCTCGCACTACGCTCATACTGCACAGGCGTTAGCCACATTGGCCGGTATCCGCTGCGTTCGGGTTTAGTAGGGAAGGGTTACTGTTTTATGGATAATTTAATAACCATATTTTGATATATGGACGCGTTATAAGCTATTTAGTAATAAGACTATCCGCAGATTTAGGCATAGTCAAAAATTTCGAGTAAGATTTTTTGATATAATCAAAAAGATCAAAATCCTTCCAGGTTCTTACCTGCTCCACCGAAGGCCAATATGCTTTCTTAAAATCCGATAGTTCTTCATCTTTAATTGGAATAACCTTTTTGATGGTGTAATCATTAAAACTACCTGCTACTTCATAATAGTCGCCTTCAGATTGTGCAAATCGGCTAAATCGTCTTGCATTTCTTCCGTCTCTACCAAGTAGTTCGTGAAAAAAAGTTAACGGACTTCCTCCAAAAGGCGAAAGTAATAATAGGGGAGGCCTGCCGTTGTAAAAGATTCCTTTCTTCTTGAAAGACCTTTCTGCTTCGGCCAGTTGCTCCTTTCTTGATTCACCTTTAATTACTACCTCATTCAATATATTACTCCGCTGGAGATGAATAATTAAATCATTGTAATTAGTTACCACGAGCTTAATCTCCATATAATCGGGGTGATTTATTAAAAGCGTATCGCCGGGCGATGTCACAATAGAAAATGATCCCTTAATATCAGTAAGAACTTGGCTTTTTAATCTAATGTTAAATATACTTGCATTGGTTACTCTCGTAGCCGATCCTTTATGATATATCACACCATTAACTCTTTGAGAAAATGTAGAGCTACTAATAAGTATAAATACTAAAAAGGCGGTAGATTTAAGAAATCGCTTTCTTTTCATATACGAAGCTACAAAAAGGAGGAGATGCGGAGATTTATTTAACAAAGATTAACGAATCTCATTCGTTTGATTTGAAGAAAACTTTGAATGTCGCACCATGGTTTGGTTCGCTTATAACCGTAATCTTTCCACCCAACGTTTCAATTTGATTTTTAAGAATGAAAAGCCCGAGTCCTTTACTGTCAAAACCGGAATGAAAAACTTTGTTCAATTGAAACACCTGACTACCATAGCGTTTTAAATCGATCCCAAGTCCGTTGTCCGACACTTCAAGTACAGTTTTACTATCTTCTATGTAAGTTTTGATTTTTATTACAGATTTCACCGATTTTCTTCGGTACTTAATTGCGTTGCTGATAAGATTATAAAGAATACTTTCTAAATAAATAACCGGATAATGTAGTGTTCCCACTTGCAGAGACGTTACAAATCCAATTTTTTCTTTTTCAATTTGAACATTCAGCATGCTTTTCACTTTTAAAATAATTTCCTCGAATAAACATTCCTGAAAAGCAATGCTGTCATTGAGTTTTAGTTCAAGGATATTTACAAGTTGTTTCAATGTACTATCCAAACTTACACTGGCCTCTCTTAACAATGGCACCAAAACTTCTGTGCAGTTTTTATCTTCATCCATTAATTGCCCCATTTGCACAATATTACCTACCGGGCCTCTCAAATTATGAGCTACAATTCTGTTGAACTCTTCAAGTTGTTCAATCTTGTTTTTCAAGCCAAGGGCAGTTACGCTCAGTTGTGCGTTCTTTGCCTCCAATTGTGTAATAAGCTCTTTTGTTTCAGAGATATTAATTGCCTGAGTAATAAAAAATTCCGGTTTATTCTCTTTTTTAATTAGAGATACTGTTAGTAAAGCCCATACAATACTTCCGTTTTTGTGAAAGTATCTTTTTTCCATCCGGTAAGTTTCAATTTCACCACTAATTAATCTGATTCGATTATTTGAATTTGCCTTCAAATCATCAGGATGAGTGATTGTCTGAAAATTCATTGATAATAATTCTTTGCGAGTATAACCCAGCATTTTACAAAAAGCCGGATTAATATCCACAAAACTACCTTCCAGACTCACCAATCCAATCCCAGAAGCCGAGTTTTGATAGGCACTTCTAAATTTTTCTTCGTTTGCTCTTAAGAGTTCTTCATTTTTTTTCTTCTCTGTAATGTCTCTGATAGTACCCGAAAAGCGTTTAAGGGAGCCATTTTCCATTCTGGACATGACTTTTCCAATTGCCGCAATCCATTTAAAATCATTCTCCTTCTGTAGTAAACGATATTCTATTTTAAAACCCGTTGAGACGTTGTATATGCAATCATTAACACTTTTTAAGACGAAATCTTTGTCATCCGGATGGATTAATTGCTGCCACTGTTCAAAAGCGTTATCAATACCGGCGGGCTCATAACCAATTATTTTCTTCCATTCATCCGAAAAATATAACTCGTTTGTTTGAACATTATATTCCCAAACCCCTATTTCGCTTCCTTTTAATGCATATTTAAATCTTTCTTTAGTCCGGCGTATTTCTGTTCCTAAATTATATTTATCTGTAATATCAAGAAATGTAGAAAAAACATAATCACTATTCTCATAAGATATTTTTTGTGTGTTAACACTTAACCATCTAACTTTTGTGTCCGATATTTTCAGTCCCATCGTAAAGTCTTTTATTACTTTCCCGGTGCTTCTGGTAACAGAGCTTGGCAACTCTTCAAGTTTTAATGGTTTTCCCTTAACTGTGATTTGTTGAAACTTTGGATGAATAAGATTCCGATTTAAAATTTCATCGTCTTTAATTTCCAGGATTTTTGCAGCACGCTGATTAAAAGCTGTGATCTTTCCTTGATTATCAGTAACTAAAACCCCTTCTTCAATGGTATTTAATATTTTTTGAAGAAGATTTATATTAGAAATCATAGAAAAAACAGAATAATAATAAGCTTAAATCAAGAGCATACACCGAGGACTTTGGCTAAACAATTAATTTTAATTTTGAAATTAGGCTTTTCATACCATCTTATAAACCAGGTATATAAGCCCCGAATGTATGATTATTTTTTTACAATTTATATAAAAGAACAGTGACCTATTCGTATGATATAAAGAGTCGAATCAATATAAATTAGATAAGACTTTGATCTGATCGAAATTTGGTAACTTCTAATTGTAGCAGAACGTATAAAAATTGTCCTTCCTAAAAGGACTGTTTTTCATAGGTAGATGTAGGGTTGGACTAAGTCCAACCCTTTTTTTATTTTGTTGAAAAGTCTATATTTCTTAAAGATAAACTAACTTTTCACAGTATTCTGTAACTCTTCCTGATGGTTTTCAACAGTTGAAACCTTTGAGAATTTAATAATTTCGTAAGTAAGTATTCCCGTCTCAATTAAGAATCCATCATGCCCATAAAATGAGTCGATTTCAAGATAGGAGGCACCAGGTATTTTCTCAGCCAAAAACTTTTGCTCTGAAGGCGGAAACAACAGATCAGAGCGAATTCCAATTACAAGGGTTTTGGCTATAATACACTTTAACGCTGATGATATTGATTCGCGATTGCGCCCTACATTATGGCTATCCATTGCTTTAAGCAAATACCAATAACTGAATGAATTAAAACGTTTTACAAGTTTATCTCCTTGGTATTTTTGGTAAGATGAAGCCCTAAAATTGTCCACATTATCATTACCATCCTCTTGTTGAGAATTTGCATAGGTTTCATAATTCCGATATGATAACAGCGCGATACTTCTGGCAGCTTTCAATCCGGTTCTTCCGGCCTCCGATGATTCTGTAAAAAAACTCTGATCGCTGGCAAGGGCTAAACGCTGACTCTCATTAAAGGCTATTCCCCAGGGAGAATGTAAAGCATTTGTAGCAATTAAAATCAATTTCTTGATTCGTAAAGGTTCAATTATTGCCCATTCCATTGCTTGTTGTCCACCCAATGAACCGCCTATAAGTACACTTATGGTCTGAATATTTAAATGATCTGCCAGTAAGCGTTGAACTGCAGCCATATCCCTTACCGTAAATTGAGGGAAATTTAGATAATAAGGTTTATTGGTTTCCGGATTGATACTCAAGGGGCAAGTAGTTCCATAATGTGAACCCAAAACATTAGGACAAACAATGAAATGATCGTTAGGGTTAAACAGATCATCTTCGCCGAATAAGCCTTGCCACCAGTCAAACACATCAGCATTTCCTGTAAGCGCATGGCAGACCCAGATTACGTTGTCTTGTTTTTCGTTTAAGGTTCCGAAAGTCTGATAGGCAATTTCGAGTCCGGAGATTTCAGCACCATTTTCAAAAGTAAATGTTTCCGGATATGTAAATTTTTGTGTGTTCATGTGTTTTAATGTAAAAGCGAAAATCAGTAGCCGTTAAAATTTGAATTAATTGCGGATGATTAACAGGCTTTTAGCCACATACACGGAACAAGAATTTAAAATACAACAAATAGAATTAAATGAAAAGGGAAGCAGGATGTTCGTTTCTTTGTTCATGGTTTTTAATAATTTATATCTTCCCGGTGTTTCCGGGAACAGGATTTGGCACCTTTTCCGGCATAGCCGGAAGGTTGTCAGCGGGTCGAAGAGCCTGATCTCTCACCGCTTCTTTATAAATCAAAACCTTTTGAGGGGTATTGACAGATAGGTATTTCTACCGAATTGCTTCAAATATACATTCAAATGCAGTATGCGCCAAATATTAGAATAAATTATTTCAAGCTTGGATCTCAATCTGCAATCGCCTATCTTCATTTGAGTCTTACTATAAAGTTAAGCTTTCATCCCGTAAAGGAATCAAATGTAGCTTGAAGCCGATTGTTACAACAATATGATTGTACCATTTCGGGCATTATTGTATTTTTGTGGAGATGGATCCTGAACAAAACCTGAAATTTTTACTGTCTGATAAAAATCTGGATTCTGAACTGAAATCAATTGCCGAGAAGGTTTTAAACCATACCCGGATTACCTTCGACGAGGGTGTCCTACTTTATCAAAAAGCCGAATTAGGATATCTCGGTGTTTTGGCAAACTACATCCGCGAAAGCAAGAACGGTAATAAAACCTACTTTAACAGAAACTTCCACATTGAACCAACCAACCTTTGTGTGTACGACTGCAAGTTTTGTTCGTATTCCCGGTTGATTAAACAGAAAGAACAGGGCTGGGAATACACTATGGAAGAGATGCTCGACATGGTAAAGAAGTATGATGCCGAACCAGTGACTGAAGTACATATTGTAGGTGGCGTTTTACCTCAATATGATGTGGCTTTTTATTCTGAGTTGTTTAGAAAGATTCATTTGCACCGACCAGATCTGCATATTAAGGCACTTACGCCTGTGGAGTATCATTACATTTTCAAAAAAGCGAAGATTGATTACGCTTCTGGCATGAAACTGATGAAAGAAGCTGGATTGGATTCAATTCCTGGCGGTGGTGCAGAAATTTTCCATCCCGAAATACGGGAACAAATTGCAAAAGATAAATGCAATGCCGAGCAATGGCTTCAAATTCATGAGGAATGGCATAAACTTGGGCAGCGTTCAAATGCGACCATGCTTTACGGACATATCGAATCTTATTGGCATCGCGTTGATCACATGGAGCGCCTTCGCGAACTTCAGGATAGAACAAAGGGTTTCCAGGCATTTATCCCGCTTAAATTTAGAAATCAGGATAATCAAATGTCGCATTTGCCTGAGGTTTCTGTAATTGAGGATTTAAGAAACTATGCCATCTCACGCATTTATCTTGATAATTTCGATCATATTAAAGCATATTGGGCAATGATCAGTCGCGAAACCGCACAGCTCTCATTAAACTTTGGTGTTGATGATATTGACGGAACGCTGGATGATACTACTAAAATCTACTCTATGGCTGGTGCCGAAGAACAAAACCCGGCAATGAGTACAAAGGAACTTGTCGAGCTTATCAAAAACGTTGGCAGGCACCCGATAGAACGTGATACACTTTATAATATCGTTACTGATTATCAGGATCACAAATTCGAAGAAGACGCGCAACCGCGCTTTTACAAATTACCCGTACTAAATTAGAATTGTTGGAAAAAGTTATTTATTTGATTCGCCACGGTGAAACAGATCTTAATAAGAGGGGAGTGGTGCAGGGCAGAGGCATGGATACAGACTTAAATGATTATGGTCAAAAACAAGCCAATGCCTTTTACGAAACATACAAGCATGTTCCCTTTGATAAAATATATACCTCAACTTTAAAACGCACACATCAAACCGTTCAAAAATTTATTGACAGTGGTATTTCCTGGACACAGTACGCAGGCTTGGATGAGCTGGCATGGGGTATTTATGAAGGCAAAGAAAGCACAGAAGAAATGCGTATTGCTTTTGCCGAAATGATGGCCAACCGGACAAACGGAGATCTGCATCTCAAATTTGAAGAAGGCGAAAGTCCTCTGGATGTAAAAGAACGGCAATTAGAAGTTTTAGAAAAGCTGATTGAGAAAAATGATGCTAAAACCATTTTGATCTGTATGCACGGTCGCGCGATGCGGCTTTTTTTATGCTTGTTAACCAACCGCCCGATTAGCGATATGGAAGAATTTCCGCATCAAAATACTACTCTTTATAAGCTTCACTATGATGGGCAAAAGTTTGAAATTGTTGAATTTCATAACCTGGATCACTTAAAAAGCATCAGTGAATAAGATTAGAGTTTCGGCAGTCTCTTAT
>JANMZB010000063.1:0-6144 GCA_031382725.1 Sphingobacteriaceae bacterium
TTGGTGCTTATTAAAAAGACTCAAAAACAATCTGGATGTTACAAATTTTTATCCAATAATTTTTTTGAGCAGACAAACATACATTTTATGTTTTGATTTCTTTTGATAGAAGGCCGAGAGATAACTTAAAGATAATATAAGCAGGTTATTGATTTAACAAGCTGATAAATAATTATTTACCGCATCAATACAATTCCACAACCTTTGGGAACCTGTTCCCGAAATTGTAGAATATTTTGCCTTTAGATCGGTTAATTCTCTGTGCCACACTTGCATAAAATGTTCCCGCAAGTGAGGGAAATCTCTAAGCGGATCTTCTTGCCAGGGTAAATCTATATTCATTAATAAATAGAAGTCGTAAGGATGACTTCGGAGTTCATCGAGAACTTCCTGCGGTGATTTACCAAAAGTATAATCGCACCAGATTTTTACCGTAATGAACGTGGTATCACAAATTAAAAGTCGATTTGCTTCGGAGATCAATGCTTTCTCCAGCGCAAGCTGACCATGAAACATATTTATCTCGTCTTGCCAGGAACATGGCCCGGTCAGCTTTTCGCAATATCCACGGGCATACTCGGGTACCCAAACAGTTTGATAATGCGCGGCAAGCTGCTCTGAAATGGTAGATTTTCCGGTTGACTCCGGACCGACTACCGCTATCTTGATTATTTTACCGTCAGTTTCCATGTACGCCGCCAATTTAAATAACCTAAAGTTGCCAATACTAAATACAAAGTATACAATACCGCAGTGAGTGCGAGATTCTTATAGAGATACAGCGGGATGTAGCAAATATCAACTACTATCCAAAGTATCCAATTCTGAATTATTTTTCTGGTAAGAAGAAACTGAGCGACCAGACTTATGGCTGTACACGTACCATCAATATATGGAACATCTGTATTGGTAAACCTGTCGAGGGAAATTCCCAAAACAGCTGAAAGTATTATAATAGATAATATGGTTTTGAAAAATAGAGATGTACTAAGTGAGACTATTGGCTGTTGATCTTCTTCTTTTCGTTTTATCCAATAATACCATCCATAAACACTTGTTACCAGGAAATAAACTTGCAGCGCAGCATCTCCGTAGAGCTTGTACTGAAAAAATAACACCGAGTAGGCGGCGATACTTAAGATGGCAATGGGCCAATTTAAAATATGTTGCTTTGCTGCCAGATATACACAAAGAAAGCCTGTTATTGTACCAAACCATTGGAGTGCGGAAGTTTGAATTAACTGATCACGAAACAGCAACCAGAAAGACGTTTGGCAGAATATCACCCGGCAAATTTAACTTTCAAAAGGCACAAAAAAAACCTCCCTGAAAAACAGAAAGGTTTCTCCAAAATTAGCCTTTTATTGGGCAGTTGCAGGGCTGGAAGTAAAACCTAGGCTGGCGCGAACACTTACATCCGCATTGAGCGAATTGCGTAACACATATTCCATTCTAAGGCGCGCAGAAGAACTTTTTATAATATCATCAAGGAAGCGCGAATTATCAATGTCGAGCACTACAGAAGAACCCGCGGAAGAGGAGATATCGTTCCTGCTGGCAACCATCACTTCGCCCGAGCCATCGCTTCTTGATAAATAAAGTCGCATAGAGCTGAATACGCCAAGATTTTGATTTGATGGACTGCTCGCCACAACTTTTGCTGAGGCAACCCGAACTTCTTTTATTTGAGCATTTGAGCTTCCGCCGAAGATCTGATCGGCACTGCTGGCAGGGCTAACCGCTGATTTCATACTACCTGTATTAGTACCTGCCGGGATGATTAAAGTGGCTGTGTATGGAAGCGATGATCGTACTATAGATTGAACTGTAGCACAGGCTGTTATTATCGAAACGGCCATTAAGCCAATTATTAACTTTTTCATAATTGTATATTTAGAAGTTAAACAGATATGGGGGTGAAAGGTTTTATAAGCCGCATAAAGCCTCTGCTGTAAACTTTGTATTTTGATTCGGATATTTTTTATTTCTTTGATGTTAAATCAGTTCCCATGAAAATACTTTTTACACTTCTTACTTTTGCTTTATGTGCCCAGTCTTACGGGCAAGCTGTACTTACATATTATTATGACAAGGATGGCAAAGAAGTTTATTCTACAGATAACATTAAATTTAAGAGAATAATTACTCCTCAGACAGACGGACTCTTCTTTATAAGAGAATATTATTCTAGTGACACGTTAAAATTAGAGGGAGTAGCATCAAAATATGAACCATTTCTTTCCTTCGAAGGTATAGTTAAAAGCTACTGGGAAAATGGCAATTTAAATGAAGAGGTCAATTATGAAAAGAATAGAAAAAAAGGGATCGGTAAAACATATTATGCAAATGGGCAATTAAAGGAAGTCGCCGAACATTTTTATGAAAATTTGCCGGATTCAAGCGCGTTAGCTAAAACTAAACTACTTTCGTATTTTGATTCTATAGGGGTTCAACAAGTAAAAGATGGGAAGGGTTATTCGATTCAACAAGGGAATTGTTGGGTAGAACAGGGAAAATATCTTAATGGATTTAAAGACAGTATATGGGTCGGTGAAGCATTGGAGTCATCGACATCATACCAAGAAACCTATATGAACGGGGCATTAGTATCAGGAATATCAATAAAAAATGGCAAAAACCACCCATATAGTCAAATAGAATTGATGCCTGAGTTCGAGGGTGGAATAACTACTTTCTACAAATTTGTTGGAAAAACTTATATATATCCAGCTCTTGCTCTTAAGAAAGGGGTTTCTGGAAGACTTATCCTAAGCTTTGTCGTAGAAAAAGATGGCCGTTTAACGGACATAAAAATTTTAAAGGACATGGGTTATGGCACTGGGGAAGCAGGTGCTCGCATGTTAAGAAAGTCACCGGAGTGGAATCCAGGAAGGCAACGTGGTATTCCCGTGCGAGTTCAATATACTTTACCGATAAGCTTAAACTTAACCAGCCAATAAAACCTTTTTAGTAAATTCAATTAATAAGTAATCACGAATAATTATTAAAAAACCCTCCCTTTTTATACCTTTGCATCCCGACAATCATGTCGGGATTTTTGTGTCAAACGCTCCCCGGCAATTTTTACAAATCGCATTTTTGAAACTTGATTTACAAATTACTCCCTTAAAATGCCAAAAGATCCCTCGTTAAAATCAATCTTGATCATCGGTTCAGGACCAATTATTATCGGTCAGGCTGTAGAATTCGATTATTCCGGCTCGCAAGCTGCTTTATCTCTTAAAGAGGAAGGTATTGAAGTTTCAATTATAAACTCCAATCCTGCCACCATCATGACTGACAATGTAATTGGCGACCATGTTTACTTATGGCCATTAACTTGTGAGAGCATTGAGAAAATCTTGCAGGAGCGGAAGATTGATGCCGTGCTCCCTACAATGGGAGGCCAAACCGCTTTAAATCTGGCTAAAGAGGCAGAAGAGCGTGGAATTTGGGAAAAATATGGAGTTCGCATCATCGGAGTGGATATTGCCGCAATAGAAAAGACCGAGAATCGCGAAGAATTCCGAAAGCTAATGGTTGAAATTGGCGTCGGTGTAGCTCCATCAAAAATCGCAAACTCCTTTCTTGAAGGAAAAGAAGCTGCGCAGCTAATTGGTTTCCCATTAGTAATTCGTCCCTCATACACTATGGGTGGATCAGGAGGTGGATTTGTACATAAAAAAGAGGATTTTGACGCTGCCTTAAGTCGCGGGTTACAAGCCTCCCCAACTCATGAGGTACTTGTAGAACAAGCGGTGATTGGCTGGAAAGAATATGAATTAGAGTTACTTCGTGATGGAAACGATAACGTAATCATCATTTGCTCTATTGAGAATTTCGACCCGATGGGAATTCATACGGGCGATTCGATTACGGTTGCGCCTGCAATGACATTGAGCGATCGCTGTTACCAGGATATGCGTAACCAGTCAATCAAAATGCTACGTGCTATTGGAAACTTCGCAGGAGGGTGTAATGTTCAGTTTTCAGTTAATCCTGCGGATGAATCGATCATCGCGATAGAAATCAACCCACGTGTTTCGCGTTCATCAGCCTTAGCGTCGAAAGCAACCGGTTACCCGATCGCAAAAATTGCCGCGAAGCTGGCAATCGGTTACAATCTGGATGAAATAGAAAATCAGATTACTAAAACCACTTCGGCATACTTCGAACCAACACTTGATTATGTTATTGTAAAAATTCCTCGCTGGAACTTTGATAAATTCAAAGGAGCGAACATGGAGCTTGGCTTGCAAATGAAAGCCGTTGGTGAGGTAATGGCCATTGGACGGACGTTCATCGAAGCATTACAAAAAGCTTGTCAGAGTTTGGAAATTGGACGCGCCGGCTTAGGTGCAGATGGCCGCCAAAACCGTAATCTCGACGAAATAATGTACGGATTGGAGCATCCCAGCTGGAACCGCTTGTTCCTGGTTAAAGACGCCATGACAATGGGAGTTCCGATGGAATCTATCCGAAAAGTAACTAAGATTGATAAATGGTTCCTGCTTCAAATTCAAGAACTTGTTCAGCTTGAACAAGAATTGAAGCGTTATTCGTTAAACAACATTCCTAAAGAATTCTTCTTCACATTAAAGCAAAAAGGGTTTTCTGATATTCAGATCGCCTGGTTATTAGGCAACGGAATAACCGAAGATGAGGTTTACGACAGAAGAAAAGAATTAGGCATTAAACGTGTGTATAAAATGGTTGATACTTGTGCAGCGGAGTTTCCGGCACAAACGCCATATTATTACTCTACTTTTGAAGATGAGAACGAATCTACCCCGAGTGATAAGAAAAAAATCATTGTTTTAGGATCTGGCCCGAATCGTATCGGTCAGGGAATTGAGTTTGATTATTCTTGTGTACACGGGTTACTCGCCGCCAAAGAGTCGGGATTCGAATCAATCATGATAAACTGTAATCCCGAAACGGTTTCTACAGATTTCAACATGGCAGATAAGCTGTACTTTGAGCCTGTATTCTGGGAACATGTTCGTGAGATTATTGAGCTTGAAAAACCTGTAGGGGTTATCGTTCAGTTAGGTGGACAAACAGCACTTAAAATGGCCGAAAAGCTTCACCAATTTGGCATCAAGATTATTGGTACTTCGTACGATAATATGGATATCGCCGAAGATCGTGGCCGTTTCTCAGATCTATTAAAGGATTTGGGAATTCCTTATCCGAATTACGGGGTGGCCGAAGATGCTGAAGAAGCATTGGCTGTAGCCAAAAAAGTAGGATATCCGGTCTTAGTTCGTCCGAGTTATGTACTAGGTGGACAAGGAATGAGCATCGTTATCAATGATGAGGATCTTGAAAATGCTGTGGTAAAGCTATTAGGAGATCTTCCGGGAAACCGCGTGTTGATTGACCACTTTTTAGACAGAGCCGAAGAGGCGGAATCTGATTCCATTTGTGATGGGGAAGATGTTCATATTGTTGGATTAATGGAGCATATCGAGCCTGCCGGTATTCACTCCGGAGATTCAAGTGCGGTGTTGCCTCCCTTTAATTTATCTGAAAATGTAATCCGCCAGATGGAGGAATATAGCATCAAACTGGCTAAAGCATTAAATGTTATTGGCTTACTAAATATTCAGTTTGCTATAAAAGAGGAAAAGGTATATGTAATTGAAGCTAATCCAAGAGCATCACGTACGGTTCCTTTTATCGCGAAAGCGTATGATGTACCTTACATAAACATAGCGGCGAAAATCATGCTGGGTGTTAACAAGTTGAAGGATTTCAAGATAGAGCGCAAACTGGTTGGTTACGCGATCAAAGAACCTATTTTCTCTTTTGATAAGTTCCCTGAAGTTGAAAAACAGCTAGGACCAGAGATGAAATCGACAGGTGAAGCTATTAGATTTATAAAGGATCTTGAAGATCCGTACTTTGTGAAGTTGTACAAAGAGAAATCGATGTACTTGAGTAAATAAGTTCAAAAGAGGTTGTCTCAAAAAGGCAGCCTCTTTGTATATCAAAAAAGCTATTTTTAAAGGGCTTTTTGATATAAATATTTGTCATATATTATTGATTTTCATATATTTAAGTGTAAATCAGTAGCAAATATGGTGAAAAAAATGCCTTCTTTTAAGCCTTACCACCAGCATCAGATGATGATGCTTCCCC
>JANMZB010000611.1:0-5817 GCA_031382725.1 Sphingobacteriaceae bacterium
TTTGGAAATAAAGCAACCATCAAAAGCGCAAGGAAAGGAGGCATCAGAATAAACAAAGTATCCGAGCTTGCTGAATTTATCCAGGGTTGCTTAAACTCTTGAGGTCTCTCCATATGATGCTAGTACTTCTTTTGCTGCTCTAATACCCTGGTGAAAGGCTTCCTCGAATATGGATATTCCACTTAAATCCGTATGTGCAAAGAATAACTTATCATCAATCGGTTTTAAAGCATTTTGGCGACTTTGTCCCCATATAAAACCGGGAGAAGGACTAATCATACCATGTCCCCATAGCCAAAGCTCAACCTGTTCTATATTTTCAGTTATGTTTGGGTGCATGTACTCCATTTCCGGAATGATAATATCCAACCATTGATCATAAGTACGGGCATATGCGGCTAATCTTGAAACCCTTGTATCATGGTCGCATAGGGGAAGATAATAGGTAAGAACTGTTTTATCATTAGAAGTCTTCAAGCTTTGCTGGCTGGCATTTACATATCCTACAGAAGCGGTACTATAGGCCACGTTATCCCAACATAAGCCGGTTCCTTTATGGTTAGGCAATGACTTAATTGTAATGTTCGCGATTATCCAGGGAGCATATTTAAAATCAGTGTGATCAACTTCACCTCGATTAAAACCTTTTATTAATTTACTATTCACATATTGAGGTGAGGCCAATATGACTTTCTCCGCTATAATGGTATAGGACTTTTTACTTTCAAAATCAAAGACACTTGTTTCAATATTACCATGGCTACCCTCAGCTATGCTGTAAGCCATAGAGGCAGGCTTAATATGATTTTCAACCATTGAAGATAGATATTTCATCAATTGACCGTTACCTTCTGGCCAGGTAAGCACAGTGCCACTTTCGGCATTAGCCGCAAGCCCCTTTCTTGCAGCAAAATAATACAAGCCAGCCCAGGCCGAAACATTAGATAACTTTTGACCATAATCATCTTTAGTGCAATACTCCAGGTACCATAATAGATAGGTGGAAGTGAATTTTTTATTTTTTAAATAATCTTTAAAAGAAATCTTGTCTAAATTTCTGTATACCGAGTCAGTTGAGCTGTTTGATAATGGAATATCAAAAGCATATTTACCATCATTTCCCTTCGCCTCTTTCAATTCTTCTGTAAATTGGAGAAATAACTTTATCTGCATTCTATCTTCTTCCGCTATCCCAAATTCCGGTATTATGCCTTCCTGCCACTGACCATTAATTAAAAGTCTTTCTTCAGGGTCAAAACATAAAGCATATTCATTATAAACAGGGAGAGAGCCTTCATAATGGGTAATGATGTTATTTTCTTCTAAGAAATTAATTAACTCCTTATCGTGATTGTTAGCCACGGTAATATAGTGCGCACCTAAAGGGTATGTGCTTATCTTGTTCGAGCCGAAAGAGGAGTTCCCGCCAACATGATTTTCAAGCTCGAGCAATTCAAAATCATGATGATTGTTTTTTTTAACCAGCGAGCAGCGGATAAACCCGCGATGCCGCTTCCAATGATTAGCGTTTTGACTTTCCGGGTAGAGGAGGGTTGAGGTAAAGGGATTTTATCTCGTATGATATGTCCTGCCTTAATATTCGGACCATTAAGGTTACCCTCAATATGGCTATAAGCTGAATTTCCGGGCTTCAATTTTTTTATACAAGCACTCAGCATAATGCCGGTGCTTAACAGTCCTGCGCGCAGCAGAAATCCTCTTCTGTTTATACCCTTTAATACATTATGTCTGTTAAAGAACCTCGGACCATTCATTTTCGAAATACTTCACCAGCACCTGGTTATTGAGCTTATTTACTTCCGTTTCGCGTTTCGACATGTCCTTTGGGAAATAAAACATTTGGTCTAGACTCTCCTTGCTGATGTATTTTAACCCAGCCGCAAAATTTGCCGGCTTTTTATAGTATGGTTTTTTCATTGCCATGATATAGCCCCATTCGCCAAATGAGGGTACATAATTATGGTAAGGCACTGTGTGCAGGCCCACAGATTCCAAGGTCTTATTAACCGTCCAAAACGATTTAGGTGCGACATAGGGCGAGGTGGATTGTACTACAATTATCCCTTCTGGAGTTAATAGCTCCTTAATCAACGTATAAAATGAGTTGGTATATAGTTTACCAACAGAATAATTTGAGGGGTCGGGTAAATCAACGACTATAAAATCGAATCTATTTTTCTGGTCCCTCACCCATGAAAATGCATCTGCATTAATGACTTTAACTTTAGGAGATATTAAAGACTTCTTATTAAGAGAGACGAGCATACTATTTTTCTGAAATAATGAGGTCATCCCTTTATCAAGGTCTACAAGGGTAATGCTTTCTACCGCGGGATATTTAAGAATTTCACGTACAGCCAGCCCATCTCCTCCACCCATCACTAATACATGCCTGGCCTGTGGTAATGAGCTTAAACCCGGATGAACCAGAGCTTCGTGGTAACGGTATTCATCATCTGAGCTGAATTGCAGATTTCCATTTAAAAACAAGCGTAGAATTTTTCCACGTTTTGTGAGTATAATACGCTGGTATGGTGTACTCTTCGAGTAAATAATGGTATCGCTGTAACTCATGCTTTCCGAAAAGCTCGTAATCGTTTCAGCATACACAAAACCGATCACAAGTGCCAGCATACTTATTATTGAAGCAGACTGAAGATATTTAGCAGCAGGAATGTCTTTTTTGAAATTGACACACACAATTAAGGCTACAGCCACATTTAAAATTCCAAAGAGGTAAGATGTTTTAATTAGGCCGAGATGGGGGATGAGCAATAGCGGAAATATTAAGGATGCGAGTAAGGCTCCGATGTAATCGAAAGTAAAAACTTTTGAAACCAGATCTTTAAATTCATACCGGTTTTGAAGAATCCGCATTAGCAAAGGGATTTCGAGCCCCACCAATATTCCTGTTAAAGAAACCAAGCCGTAAAGCAGAATTCTGAACGAGGCAATGCTTTCAAAAAATAAAAATAATAGGGTTGAACTTGTTCCGCCAACGAGTCCGACAAGTATCTCGATCTGTATAAACCACGACAGAATATTTTTATCGAAGTATTTCGACAGCCAACTGCCAATACCCATCGAGAATAGATATACTCCAATGATGGTAGAAAATTGAGTGACAGAATCGCCTAATAAATAACTGGCCAGTGTACCGGCAATTAGTTCATAAATAAGCCCGCAAGTTGCCACCACAAAAACAGAAAGCAGTAACAGTGTAGGAAGCTTTTTATTCATAAATTAACTGTGAATTGCAGAGCTGATGATGATCGCAACTGCAATCATAAATGCTGCACACACTATTGCAAGTGCTATATTATGTTTTTCAATAATCTCCTTCCACATGTTTTCGGGAGTTATCTTCTCAATGATCCAGAAAGCGATTACCAGGATCAGGATGCCAAGCACAGAGTAGACGATTGATGCCACAATGTATTTGTAATTGATTAATTCGTGTAGGCTCATATTTTCTTTATTTATGGTAAAATCTTCCTCCGTAGCCTGAATGGCTACGGTTACTGTTGTTATATTGTGTATTTCTTTCGGCTTTATCTTCCCAATATGTCATACCATTCCATGTAGCATAACCAAAATAACCTATTGTTAGAATCATGAAAGCAACGTAAATTTTTATAGGTCGGCTCATATTATTCAGTTTCATAAGGTGAATGATCGCTGTTCATCCACCGCCTTTTTTCAAAGTTTCTCATCCTGTACCAGCAATAAATTGGGTAAAGGCTTAAAACTAATATGGTTAATAATATATTCCTCCATAAAGTGACATTGGATGTAACTCGAATATGCATAAAAGTCTGGGCTGGATCTCCTGAAGCAGGATAAATGTTTAAATGATACATTCCTTCTGGAATCTCCGAAAGAATAATAGAAGCCTCCCGAGATCCTTCCGTCCAATAGGAACCATCTTCATAGCCACTATAATACTCAGCTCCTTTTGTTACTTCCCAGGTTTCGTTTGTCTGGTCATTTACGAGAATCACAGTGGCTTCCATCCAGTTGTTATCTACATTAGACCCAACGAAAATTTCAAGAGGGACATTCCCCTCCTTTTGTTCAAAAGAGGGAGTTAAAAATGGTTTAAACTCATAGGTTCCTGGCCCCCAGCTAACTACCCCGCTTGAATCAACCTGAGCAGGTCCCTTGTCAAAAACAATATTATAGTCACTATTTATTAGTTCTGTTTCTGGTTTAGCAACTTTTATTATAAAGTGTAGTAACAGCATACTTAGTATAGCTAGTATGCTGTATTTCGCCAAAGTATCAAAACTAACAGAATGTGGGGAGGGTTGATTAGCTCCGATACCTTCCTTAGAGGGAAAGGTGTTTAAATCCAGCCCAAAAGCCTCTGCAATTTCATTCGGTTCTGTGTATTCGCCCCAGTAGTATTGAGCTTTTTTACTTCCAGGACTGTCGCTTTCTCGTGAAAGAAGAAACGGAGGTGCAACATATTCGTTTGTTTTAGGTTTATCAGCCAAAACGTCCCAGTCAAATTCTCCAACTAAAGCAGTTGTTACAGGGGTATACCTATTAAAGATTCGATAATCAACATTTTGGTGAGTAGCTGTGTAAGCGTCGCTAAAGGCTTTTTCAAGAGTAGGTTCCCAAAGCTTGTCAACAACAAAGCTCCAATGTCCGTTAAATTCCGCAAGGATAGCGTATCCCTTCTCGTAGTTATATAGGAGATATTCTTTCCACGTATAGGCAGTGTCTCTTTCCTTTTTTTCAAAGTATGCTATAATCTTGAACTTGTGCTCTTTTAGAACTCCTTCTGCACCCAGAGGTATAATTAGCTTCTCTTTTACAGGTTGAACCTGTTTTTGTACCGTACCTTTAGTGCTTGTAAGAGTGAAACGGATAAAAGAGTGACATGATGAGCATACACAATATTCACTTCCTTCAGGGTCAAACAGCTTGATGTTTTCACGACACTTTGGGCAATCAACGTCTTCAGGAATAGGAAATGAAACTTGATTTACTGTTGCCATACTAGCGCGTTAATTCAGTTTTCTGTTTCTCCGTGCCTTCAAAAAAACCTAACACTTCTTGGTAGATAGCTTTTACTTTTTCCGAATTATCTTTTTGATAGTTTGATAAGAAGATATCAAATGTTGCCAACTTAAACTCAGGCCAGGTGTGAATAGAGAGATGTGATTCGGTCAGACATACAACTGCAGTAAAGCCCCCGTTTTCAAAGTCATGATAAACTTCTCCAACTTTAGCAAGCCCGTATGAAGAAATTAAATCACCAAAAAGCTTACAGCAGGGGGTCGATGAATATAGAAATTCGTGTCTTTCTGTACTGAACTCTGCTAAGATGTGTAACCCAGGGTTGTATTCCATTTTGAGATAAGGGACTCAAAAATATAAATTCTTTTGATAGGTAATAAGTTAAGTCAAATGAATTGGCCTAGGTTCAGATAAGCAGATGCCTGACGAGAGCTTGCTTTTATATTAAGCTTAAAAATAGATGTTGACATAAGAGGCCTAAAAAACGTACCTTTACACCGTCGTTTTGGTCGGTTACCAAACCAACTACCAGCATATTTTTGCTCTTTGTATTTAATTGATATTTAGCTATTTACAGCAATAGGTTCGAGCCCAGGTGGGCACACGAAACAAGAAAGCTTAATCATTACGATTAGGCTTTTTTTGTGGGTTTAAAGTCAAATCTGAAAGCGAAGCAAACATTGGAATATTCTTCGCACATTTACGTGCTAAAAAACAGCTAAAACTTATTTTTAGCCTATTTAAGCGAAGTTTTACAGTAAAAAGGAC
>JANMZB010000614.1:0-6671 GCA_031382725.1 Sphingobacteriaceae bacterium
GTCCTTTTGTGGCTATGCCAAAAGGACTAGGCATTCGGTCGACAATGAGGCCGACGAAAGCACCCATCCTCTTTCCGGTGCATCCCAATCCAGCATCTTCTTCTTCCTCATCCCTCCGAATCATTAACACCTTTATTCGGATCCGCCTTCAACTCGTCAACGTATTAAACCTTATCTTAATCGATACTTACATCTTCTTGCCCTCATTGGCCGGGCAGGCCTAGTCCTTTTGGCATAGCCACAAAAGGACCAAAATGGCCTAGGCAAAAATATGCTTCCCCCCGCAAGGCCAACTCCTTGGCCCGCATTTTTGCCAGCCCAACGCGCGGCATTGTCTTAGGTTGACTAGGTACGATTAAACGACGTTTTCCCGGCTGGGTGCATATGGCGCCGAAAACTTGAACACTATGCATTTACATTCGAGGGGCAACTATTCAAACAAAAGACGGACAACCCTGAAATATTCCCACTGACAGCAACCGAAGTGCGAGCGTTAGGAAGAACAGAACGGCGGCTGAGCATTCGTTGTGTTCTTGAACTTTTGGTACTTAAAGGACAAGGCCTCTCAGCGGCTATGAGCGGAAAGATTATTTTTTTAAGAGTAATTATTGACTATCAAGAGGTTTTTTATTGCTCTCATACCCGGGCGGTGGCCAAGTTCCCTTTTTCATAAAAAGGAAAAATTCTATTACTCAAAGGGGAATGATCGGCAATGATTGCTAATTCATACAAACAAGGTAACAGTACTATCGCCTTGGTTGTAGCGGTTGCCACTTTACTATTCGGTGCTACCGGAGTTTTTATGGCACTTCAAAAATCACTAAATCGGGTTTGGAATGTAAAAGCCGATCCTGAAAAGTCAGGCATCAAACCATGATTAAAACGCGCGCTATCTCGTTTGGAGTTATTATGGCAATTGGATTTCTTCTGTTTATTTCTCTTGTGCTAACAAGTGGTCTTACCGCCCTGAGCGATTGGGTAGCTACACGGATGCCGGATTTTGTGCTCTACGTATTTTATATAATCAACTTTTTTGTTACTCTGGCAATCATCACGTTGCTGTTTGCTTTACTCTTCAGGTTTTTACCTGATGTTAAAATCGAATGGCGCAGTGTGTGGACGGGAGCAGCTATTACTGCGTTACTTTTCGTGATAGGTAAATACGCTCTTGCCTTTTATTTCGGTAAAGCCGAACCGGGATCTACTTATGGTGCAGCAGGTTCGATCATACTTATTCTTCTCGGGGTTTCTTACTCCTGCCTCATTCTTTTCTTCGGAGCGGAATTTACACAAGTGTATGCGGAAAGATATGGACATAGTATAGAACCTAATAATAATGCCATAAGTCTGGAAAGTAATAACTCTGATTCCCGGAAAATTCCGTTGCAGCATGGCGAAAATTTACCACGCAAGGCCGAATAAGTTCCTAAAGAATTGACAGGATTTTATATATTCCTTACCGTCATTTATTCTTTGAGGAATAGTCAATAATTCCCTAATTCATTTACCTTTATCCCATACTGACTTTTTGGAATCAGGTAATGATATTTGATTAGCCGTAGGTAGCTGGTATTAGATAATAGTAAGAATTTATGAGGGTTTCATTTTTAATAATCTGGTTAACGTTCTTGTGCCGGGTTTGTCTCTCTCAAACAATTGATACGATAGCAAAAACGAGACTTAACAAAGTCTACAGTCCGGCTATTTCCCTTGAAAATCCGGTTGGCGGAGGCCATTTTGGAGAAGTGGCTGTTGGTTTTTCCTACCAGAATAAAACCATGATTTCCGACAATGATGATGCCAGTATTGCGGTTTATGTTGGTTTAGGTGACCCTGAAAAATCTATAGGTGGCGGAATAACGGTTAATATTTTTGGCCTTACCAATAACTATGGTGAGTTAGATAATTTTATGGAAGGTGGCCTTGACTTTCATCTGAACAAATATTTATTTGACAAAAAGCTGCTTTTAGATGCAGGTGTTTACAATCCGGTTGTTTGGGGCGGGAATTCTTATATCTCCTACCAAATGAGCTGGTACTTATCAGGTAACTATTTTTTACGCCTTAAGCAGGGCAATAACTGGGGTGCTTTTAGTTACCTCAGCTTTACCGGCGGTCTTGGTAATGGAAATTTCAGAACGGACAACACTTATACTGAATTTAAAAGTGGCGCATTCGAGCCATTTTTCAGTCTGGCTTTACCCGTACTTAAAGGTGTAAATATTATTGCCGAGTGGAACGGATACGATATTGCCGGGGGAGTTTCATTCATCCCCTATCAAAAAATACCTTTAATGCTAGGCTGTGAATACACCGATCTAAAATATGGTGATCCCCGGATGGTAGCTTCTCTTTCTTATCCCTTAAACTTCCGGAAAGGTTCTAAGCAAGATAATTCTTCGGGTAACCGCCCACATAATATTAAATCAATACGTCCGATAAGAACCATATCAATTTTTAGATAGATTCCGAAGTATTAAAACGTCGCATCTAACCCTATAATTGGCGGATTTACACCTTTCTGTTGTTTAGCAATTATTTAATTTTGTATTGATAAACATCATATATGAAATTTAAAAAAATCCAAAAATTAATTACAATAAAGTCTACTAAATCAGCCGTTTGGGATGTACTACTTAAAGACGAGTATACAAGAATATGGTATGCTGAATTTTGTGAAGGTACTCATGCCATTACCGATTGGAAAGTAGGTAGTAAAGCAATCTTTCTGGATAACTCTAAGCGGGGTATTGTTGGAAAGGTTATCGCTCACGAGTATGGAGAACTACTTACGCTTAGGTATGATGGAGTAGTTTCTAATGGTGTTGAAGATTATGAAAGTAACGGCGCACAAGCTGTTAAAGGAAGCATTGAGAAATATGATTTGACCGGGAAAGATGGCTCCATAGTTCTAAATATCGAATGCGATATGGCAGATCAATATTTTGAAATGATGTCTTTAGCCTGGGATAAAGCTTTGGAAAAGATTAAAATCTTATCAAAGAATTAATTAAATTCATAAAAAGCATTTTATACAAAAGAAGATGGTCAAAATTATTCTGCTAATAATTGTCCTAATTGTGGCAATACCTTTAATTATTGCTTTGTTCGTTGATAAGAATTACAGTGTTACCCGCGAAATTGTAATTAATAATCCACGACAAGAAGTTTTCGACTACATCAAATTTCTCAAAAATCAGGAGAAATACAGTAAATGGGTTATGATGGACCCGAATATGAAAAAAGAGTATCGCGGAATTGATGGCTCCGTTGGCTTTGTCTATGCATGGAATGGTAACAACAAGGCCGGCGAGGGCGAGCAGGAAATCAAATCGATACAGGAAGGTGAAAAGCTAGATCTTGAAATTCGGTTTAAGCGACCTTTTGAGGGTGTGGCGAAAACTCCGTTCATTACCGAACCGGTTTCAGATACTCAAACAAAAGTAATATGGGGAATGAGCGGAAGAAGTAAGTATCCGCTAAACTTCACCAATCTATTTATCGATAAAATGTTAGGAAAAGATATCGATATCAGTTTAAGTAATTTAAAAGCGATACTTGAGAAGCAATAAAGATTTGTTTATAAATTAGAAAACAATAATCGCTACAGTTAAACAACAAGTATGATTAACAAAACACTTTCCTATCAATCATTAAATACCGATTTAGGCGCATTATTACTAAGATTAGTTTTAGGTGGATTGATGGCTTACCATGGCTATCAAAAATTTTCGGCTTACGATCAGATCTTACCTATGTTTACCGATATCATTGGTATCGGGGCTAAGCTTTCATTTAACCTGGTGATTTTTGCTGAATTAGTTTGCGGATTGCTGGTAGCAATAGGTCTATTAACTCGTTTAGCGGTTATCCCGATTTTTATTACAATGTGTGTGGCTTTTTTTGTGGCACACGCAAACGATCCCTTCAAAATGAAAGAACTAGCTTTTACATATTTGATACTTTCAATCATTGTATTTGTATTAGGCAGCGGAAGGTACTCGATAGACGCATTATTGTTTAGACAAAAAACAGGGAAATTTGATTAAATACCAATTATGGTTGAAGTTTTTAAAACTACAGTTTCAGAATTAGGTCAATGCGAAGCACTAATTCTGCAAATCGAAAACGCATTTAATGATTATAAAGTAAATTTCGACCTTGAAGATTGCGACAATATTCTGCGTGTGGAATGTAATAATGGTTCAGTTCAATCCTCCAATGTTATTGAGTTTTTAAACAGCTTAGGTTATAACGCACAAGTTCTCCCTGATAGTTAATAACACCAACCACCACCCTTGTTATTGCAAATTTTCAAAATCTGCACCTCCCTTTCCTAAAGAGAAACTTAAAAATTTATTTATTCTGGTAGATCAAAAACATTTTCCCAGTTTTGACGATCATTATCTATTAAACTTAAAAACATGCACAAGTATTTTAAACACACACTACTTCTACTATTCGTTTGCTTAGTAGCTGCTTCCTGCAGTAAAGACAACAAAGCGCCTTCAACAAAAGCTATTATGCAGGATGGCAAATGGCGGATTACTAATTATAACGATAACGGTGCTAATCAAACGAGCCTTTACACCGGTTACGAATTTACTTTTTTACCTGGCGGAACTATCACGGCAGTAAAGGCTGGCACCTCAATTAGCGGAACCTGGAATACAGGAGCAGACGAGAATACCAATCATTTTATTTTAAGTTTTAGCACACCTGCCTTGATTGAATTGAATAAGGATTGGGTATTCGAAACAAAATCTTATACTGTTGTAAGACTTGAAAATGTAAGTACCACAACAGGTACAGACAGCTTTGTGCTTGAAAAGTTTTAAGATCCAAAAAACATTGCTATTTATACAAAGGAAGGCCAATCGATTGATTGGCCTTCCTTTGTATAATATATAGAAGTGCTTAATTTATATTTTGAAGATTTGCAAGGTGTTTATCTATCTTCTCTCCAATTTTTTGCCAGGGATGATCTTTTTCAATCCGAGTGGGGCCTTCCCAGGTCCAGCCTTTATTTTTTTCTTTATACATCTGGCCTATAAAAGTGGCGCTCACCACTACCGAATACATTCCTTCAGTTTCTTCAGCAGTGTAAACCTTATCGTTGATTGTAAATTCTATAGTTTCCATTTTTTCGAGGTTTATAATAATTGAAGATAAATATTTTTTGGTTGAGATTGCGGAGTTGTTACAGCATTTATTAATTCAATTTTTTAATGAGTCTGTATAGTAATTTTTTAAACTTCAATACAGATACCGGCTTGACATAATAAACCTGACCGTGTGGATACCGGCCTGTGGTTAAGGCCTGTGCAGTATGAACTAAGGGCAGGACTGCCAGAACATAGCAGCACCAAAGCACCTTTTCAAAACCTCTTATTACTCTATCTCTTTAGCTATAATATACTCCCTCCACCCAGAAAACTTTGAAATATCTTCGCTTTGTTCCCCTACGCAGGGTTCGCAGATAAATCCTTTCACTTGTGTTCCGTCATTTAGGTTAAGAGTTCCGATACCTAATGGTTGTGGAATCATGGAGAGGAATTTGCCGACATTTTGCATAGGAACTTCCCAGATTTCAAGTTCAAAGGAAGAGCCGGTTTTCCCGGTTGTGAGACGAATAAGACCTGGTTTCTCTCCGCGGGCATCTTTAACGAGATACATTTTGTATTCGGCTGAGGTTTTGCAATTTCCCTTAAGGCGACTGCCAAGGCTTATAAGCTGATGATTTAAAGGCTGACCGCTAAGATGCAGGCCGGCCACGGCAATTTCCATATATTCTACTGGAGAATCCATATTCAGAGCTTTAATTTTTTTGCATATTGAAGTAGCTTTTTATCTGCATAAGCCGCGCCGATGAGGGTGACACCCATGGGTAGGCCGTTGCTTTGAAAGCCATTGGGAACCGCTAGTGCGGAGAGGTTTAGCAAATTGACGAAGTTGGTGTAATAGCCCAGGTTCTTGTTGAGCTGTATGGGATCGTTTTTTATTTCCTCAATTTTGTATATGGTTGGCGAGGTGGGTACGAGTATGAAATCAATATTTTTAAGCAGGCTGTCGGTAATGATTTTAAGTTCGTCGAGTTTGTAGAGAGAAAGGAAAGTATCTACGGCGCTGAAATTCTTTGCTCCTTCGATAATGGCTTTGGTTTCTTTCAAGAGGTCATCAGAATTACTGTCGAAAAAGTCTTTAATAGAGGCCAGCCGTTCTGCTACCCATGGACCTTCATAGAGCAGGGCCGCGGTTTCAAGGAAAGGCTCAAAATCAATTTCCTTGAGGATTCCGCCAGCTGCTTGAAGTTTTTCAACTGCTTGCTCGTATAGAGCAGCATATTCGGAATTGCCGAAAAAATTAAGGTGCTTTTTTACTGGTACAGCAAAAGTAAACGATGCCTGAGACTTATGGCTGTAAAACTTGGATTGCTCTTTACCAGCAGCGATATTGAGTACAACTTCGGCATCCTGAACGTTTAGGGCAAAGATTGAAACGCAATCGAGCGATTTGCATGCAGGTACTACGCCTTGTGTGCTGATGATGCCTTTAGTAGGCTTAACACCGACAATATTATTAAAACCGGCAGGTACACGGCCTGAGCCGGCAGTATCTGTGCCTAAAGAGAAACTTACCAGCCCCAGCCCGACAGCAACAGCCGAACCTGA
>JANMZB010000617.1:0-1425 GCA_031382725.1 Sphingobacteriaceae bacterium
ATTTAAAACAACTTTTCAGTTGAAGTGAGATGTGATTTATTCAACACAGCATGTATACATTTTTTAAATGAGCCGACATATTAGGTTTGGGACTAACAGTATTCCATTCTACCCGGTAAACATTACGTGACAAGATGATATGCCTTGTTGTTGGTTATAAAAGCGATCAGTATGTGGAATATGCAATAATGCATGTCCAGTAAACAAACACTTAATGGCTTTAGGTTTAAAGTATACATTTCACTTTGTCTCAATTTGTTATAAATCCAATACTTCCAAATTGTATAAAATGAGATGGATTTAAGATAGACTTTTTTCCATAGAATTTTTCAAATGATGATTTTCCTCCTTCTTTACAAGCAAGGTTATCCATTATTGTGGCAGTCATAATAGATTTTCCTCTCAACATATTTCTCATTGATTGAGTTAAGTCTGCAGCTTCCATCATGGCATTTGCACGCGAGAGATCAGTAACAAATTGCCGTTCAACCAATCCATTTTGTTGAGGTGTATTAGGTGCAGTATACTCTAGTTGTATACCATATGTTTCACATACAACTTGTAAATCCGTTTGATGTTCTCCAGCATTATCACATCTTAAATAAGTAACTTTAATATTAATTCCTTTTAATGATCTAAATTTCCGTAATAATCTGAAGTAACACTTGATCTTTCTTTGACGAATGTATTCCAACTCATACCACTATATTGATCTTTAATTTTAATCCAGTATTTATTTCCTCCTAATGTAGTTGGAAATGGTCCACTTGTATCTATGTGAAGTCTTTCGCCTGGTTTAGTAACCATCATTGTTGTTATTTTATTTACTGATTTTTGTTGAGCTTTATACATCATACATGCATGACATGGTACAAAAGATCCTGTAGCATGATATCCATAATGTGCCAACGAGGATTTAAGTACTTTTTCATTTAAATGTCGAAATTTCTGATGTGCCTCATTGATGTCAATATTATCGATCTTGTGAATTTTTCTTGATTGAGAAGGATCTGACTTATTTTTCTTTGAACTATTAGAAATGTCATTTTGTTGTGTGACCGATGCTATATTTTTCTTTGTATGAAATCGTGAAATTATATTTAAATTGTTAATTGTATGTAAATTTTTAGATTTTTCATCCATCCGTGTACCATTCATGTACCACAATTGTGTAACTGGATTATATAACATGTATAAGATATCATTATCATTAATAATTTGTACTCTTTGATTATTAATGATTACTTTTACTTGTTGCATATTACCTTGTACCAACTTTGATCCAATTATAATATTTTTCGTAATTGACGGGATAACTAATACTCCCGTTAAATGCAATTGAGCTCCGCAATGGCTCTGTATAAAATAAGTCCCCCTGTTTGTGAGACTGTACTGAAGTTCCTTCAGCAACTTTAACTTTCATCG
>JANMZB010000066.1:0-5607 GCA_031382725.1 Sphingobacteriaceae bacterium
TATTCGGCCATCCGGATTACCACATTTGACATTGGAGCGTATGGCGGATCAACTTCCCTCACCAAGGGAAATGTTTCGGAAAAAACCTTCGATGCCTCTTTAAACCATTTAGTATTCGGTATACCGGTTACCAAAACCTCAGCTTTAAGCTTCGGATTAGTGCCTTATAGCAGCACAGGTTATAATTTTACTTCAGGCGATGTTGTTGAAGGTCAGGAAGTAAAATACGTTAACAGTGCTAATGGAGGTATCTCTAAAGCGTATCTTGGGTATGGATTTAAAGTTGGAAAAAAACTAAGCATTGGTGCCAACGCTTCTTATCTTTTTGGAAAACTTACCAAAAGCCAGGCTGCTGAGTATAATGATATCGCTTTTGTTAACACTCGCATTCAAAATAGTAATTCCATCTCTGGTTTAACTTTTGATTATGGACTTCAATATGAAACACCGCTATCCGGTAAGGTAAATCTAATATTGGGTTATTCCGGTAGTTCAAATTCTACTTTAAGGTCTAGCGGAGAGGTTTTGGCAACTCGTTATTATCAGGATCCGAGCACAGGTCTGGCAGGTTTGGCCATCGATACCACCAATTTTGAGGAGAATGATGAAACGAAAATTAAATTGCCAATGCTGCATACGCTAGGTTTTGCTATCCAAAAAAACAATAAATGGATGGTTGGAGCTGATATTTCCCTTGGGCAGTGGAAGAATTATCGCGAGGGCGGTAAAAACCCTGGTTTGCAAAACTCAACAGGTATCGCTATCGGAAGTCAGATCACTCCGGACATTACCTCCGTAGGAAATTATTTAAACTTAATTGATTACCGGTTCGGATTTAGGTACGATAAAACGTACATCAATTACAATAATCAGGATATAAAACAGCTTGCTTTAACTCTTGGCTTAGGCTTACCCTTGCAGGCAAACCAGTCTACGTTCTACAAAATTAATATCGGTACAGAACTTGGTCAGCGTGGCACTCTAACTAATAACTTGATACGGGAGCGTTTCGTGAACATTTATTTAAGCTTTACGATGAACGATCAATGGTTCCGGAAATACAAGTTCGATTAAGGTGTATTCCTCAAGATTAGAGATCATTTTTTACACGCTAATAAGCTTTTTGATCGTTTCGTGCGAAAACGATCTTAAAGAAATTGAAAAAATATCCTCAAAATCGATTAATACCCCTGTAGATACTTCCAGAATTGTGGAAGTAATTTTTAGTGATTCGGCAATGGTGAAAGGTAAGTTGATTACTCCTTTGCTTCTTCATCATAAAACTCCCAAATCATACGATGAAATGCCCAACGGACTTTTAGTGATTTTTTTTGATGAAAATCAAAAAGAGACCAACCGGATTGTAGCTGATAATGGTATTCGTCGCGAAAGCGAAAAATTAATTGAGTTAAGAAGGAATGTTGTAGTAACTACTCAAAAGGGCGATGTATTCAAATCGGAAGAGCTTTTTTGGGATGAAACAAAAAAAATATTCTATTCGAATCAAACAGTAAACATCACAAAACCGGATGGAACCTCTATTACAGGAACGCAGTTTAAAAGTGATCAAACTTTCGAACATCCGATTATTAGTAATGCTACCGGAAGCCTTGCCACCGGAAATAAATTGACCTATTAGTAACCAATTAAGGGCCTGTTTTTTATAATTAGTTTTTTTTCTAAAAATTGTATCTTGCGCCCTCTAAAAAAACGAAAGAATAAGAAGTATATATGGGAATAATGAGTTTTTTGCGGAACCGTGCAGGAATGATCCTGATTGGGGCAATCGGTTTTGCACTTGTTGCATTTTTGTTAGGCGATGCCGTTAAACTGGGCGGGCCTTCTGGCGGTGACCAAAACTATGTTGGTGTAGTTAACGGTAAAGAAATAGATTATACAGAGTTCAAGGCTAAAGTTGAACAAAACGAAGCCAACTTTAAACAGCAAATGGGAGGAAGTTTAAATCCTCAAATGAGCGCATACGTAGTTGAGAATACCTGGAATCAAACTCTTTCTGAAATTTTAATGGAGAAAGAAGTAGATCGTTTAGGTCTGCAGGTAAGCAAAGCTGAGTTGAACGACATGATAAAGGGTAAGAATCCTCACCCTCAGGTTGTACAAGCATTCGGTGACCCTCAATCAGGAAAAATCAATTACACCCAATTAGGCACTTTTATGGACAATGTGAAAGCGCAAGGACCAAAAAGCCAGATGGGACAGCAATGGGAGAATTTCCTTAAATCTTTAAAGAATGAAAGAGCGTTCCAGAAATACAATAATCTTGTTAAAAACAGCATATATGTAACATCTCTGGAGGCAAGGGAAGATTATACCCAACGTAATAAACTGGCTAATTTTAGTTATGTTAGTTTAGATTATGCTTCTATTCCTGATAATAAAGTAGAATTGAAAGACAACGATTATGAGGAATATTATAAGGAAAACAAAAACAGGTTTAAAAACCCCGAAGAAACCAGGTCATTTGAATACGTAGTTTTCGATGCCAATCCATCAAAGGCAGATTCGGCTGCAGTAAGAGCCTCTATAAATAAAATAACTACAGATTTTAGAACTACTCCAAACGATTCGCTTTTTGTAGCTATTAACGCAGATACTAAAACGCCTATCAGGTTTATTAAAAAAGGTCAAATTGAGCCGGCCATAGATTCGATTGCCTTTAATGCAGCACCAGGAACTATTATTGGTCCGATTTTCTCTAATGGATCGTTTAAAGTTGCTAAAGTTGTTGATGCAAGACTTAGTCCAGACTCTGTTAAGGCTAGTCATATCCTATTTACTCCCGCTACTGAAGGGGGGTTAGACAAGGCAAAAGTGAAGGCTGATTCTATCCTGGCACTTATTCGTAATGGTGCAAGTTTTGCCGCAATGGCTTCCAAATACAGTGCTGATCCTTCTAAAGATCAGGGTGGAAGTCTTGGTACTTTTGCTCGTGGTGCAATGGTTCCTGCGTTTGAAGACGCTGCATTTAATGGTAAAACCGGCGATATAAGAACGGTTGTCAGTCAATTTGGAGTTCATATCTTGCGTATTGATAATCAAATTGGTTCTTCAAAGGTTGCAAAAGTTGCAATAGTAGATAAAGCAGTTGCAAGCAGTAGCGAAACACAACAAAAAGCTTATAAGGAAGCGGCTGAATTTTCAAATGCTGGTAATGATGCCAAATCGTTTGACAGCAAAGTGCATAGTGCCAAACTGAAAAAACTTGTCGCTCAGGAAGTATCTCAATCTCAGCCTAATGTTCCCGGTCTTGAGAATCCTCGCGAATTGATTCGCTGGGCATTTGATGCAAAGGCTGATGATGTTACAGATAAAGTTTACGAGTTGGGAAATCAATATGTTATTGCCAAACTTACAGAAGTACGTAAAAAAGGGGTATTAACTTTAGATCAGGTAAAGAAGTCGATGGAGCCGATGGTTCGTAATCGTGTGAAGGCTCGGATGCTAAAAGAGCAATTGGATAATGCGCTTAAAGGAGCATCATCGCTTGCTCAAGTTTCTCAGAAAGTAAAAAAACCTGTTCAGTCCGCACAAAATATTGTGTTTGCTAATCCGGTTTTACCGGGAGGCACTCAGGAAAATTCCTTGATCGGTACCTTATTCGGGTTACAACCAAATAAATTGTCAAAACCGATTGAAGGCACATCGGGAGTATTTGTAGTTTCAGTAAATAGTTTTACAAAACCTGCGCCTTTAACTAATACATTTAAGCAAAAAGAGCAGATTATGCAATCTTTAACGCAAAGAGCTCAAGGACAATATTTTGAAATCTTAAAGGAAAAAGCCGAAATTAAAGATAACCGGCTTCGATTCTTCTAAAGATTTTATCAATCTAAAACCGGGGGAAAATAATCCTCCGGTTTTTTTGTTATATAACAGTAAGATGATTAAGGTTTTTCTAAAGCTTTCTAACTTCACATTCAAGCTTTTAGCATAAATGGATATTCAGGAAAATATTGTAAACCGTGTGGCGCAAAGTGGGCTAATTAGCTTAGATCCCGCCGAATTATTTCCTTCGGGCGATAGGGTAATTTATGATATTAAAGAAAATCTGTTTCATGGTTTGATGCTTAGGGAGAAAGATTTTCGGGAATTTATTAAAGCGCATGATTGGTCGCAATATCAAGGCAAGCATGTTGCTATCACGTGTTCTTCTGATGCCATCGTTCCGACTTGGGCCTATATGCTTTTGGGTAATAAAATGTCGGCATTCGCGACTACAATTGTCTTCGGTAACCTGGATCAATTGGAAACAGTTTTATTTGACCGTGCTTTGGCTAAATTCGATATTGAAAAATATCGCGATCAGCGGGTAGTAATAAAGGGATGCGGCGATATTCCGGTGCCGGTTTCTGCTTATGTAGACCTCACCGCAAAATTAACCAGTGTGGCAAAAAGTATAATGTATGGTGAACCTTGTTCAACAGTTCCTATCTTTAAACGGAAGGATTAAGAGTAATGAAAAGCACCTGTCTACTTATTATATTTTTTTTAACGGTTCAATTTGGTAATGCACAAGTTCTTGAAAATCGAAAAGAAACCGTTTTTAAAGTTGGTGAAGAACTAAGATATCGCTTGCGTTATGGATTTGTTACTGCTGCGGAAGCCACTTTAAGTGTAATTCCATCTGACACAAAGTTTGATAACAAGCTTGTGTATCATTTTGTCGCTCAAGGAAAAACTTCCGGATCATTCGATATTTTACATAAAGTGAGGAACAGGTATGATTCTTATGTTCATCAAACCGAATTAACCCCTTTTTTATATACAGAAAATATCCGCGAAAGCAGCTATCGCAGAAATGATAAAGCTCGCTTTTATCAGGATCAGAGGAAAGTAGTTTCTAATAAAGGCACTTTTAAAGGAGAGGTTCAAACTTTTGATATTGTGTCTGCTTATTATTTTGCACGAAGTCTTGATCTCAATGGTGTAAAACCCGGTGATAAATTTAAGATGACTTATTTTCTGGATGATGGGTTGGCAAGCCTGGAAATTTTTTATATCGGTAGAGAGCGTATCAAAACGAACATGGGATACTTCGATTGTCTAAAGTTCAATCCTTCTATACAAGCCGGCCGTGTTTTCCGTAAAGACAGCAAACTTTATTTATGGATCACCAACGATGGTAATCGTATTCCTGTTAAGGCCCAGGTAGAAGTTTTAGTGGGTACCGTTACGATGGAACTTACTGATGCCAAAGGTTTAAAGTTCCCACTTAATGCATCCAAACGAAAATGATTCAAGTAGTAAATACGCTGGTAGATGAAGATCTTCTGACAGAAAGTTTTGTTTGTCATTTGGATAAGTGCAAAGGGGATTGTTGTGTAGAAGGGGATGCCGGAGCTCCGCTTTCAAGAAACGAGTTAGCTATCCTCGAAGAAATATATCCTATCGTTAAGCCTTACATGACGGCAAAGGGGATCGCAGCGGTTGAAGAATCGGGAACTTGGGTAAAAGACATAGAAGGCGATTATACAACTCCCTGTGTTGATAAAAATAAGGAGTGTGCTTATGTAATGTGGGAAAACGGGATAAGTAAATGTGCAATTGAAAAAGCCTATAACGACGGTAAAACCGGATGGAAAAAAC
>JANMZB010000642.1:0-7100 GCA_031382725.1 Sphingobacteriaceae bacterium
CTCCTTTTACTTCCTGCATGGCATAACCCAGTGCCTTGGTTTTTCTGGAAACCCCTAAGGCGGTTACCACTACTTCATTAAGCTGCTTTTGAGAGGGTTCTAAAATTATTATTACCGAATTTAAGCTGTCGAGCTTGTGCAGCGTTTTAATATACCCCACCCGACTAACCTCAAGCACATCACCTTTCCGGGCATTGATAGAGAATCTTCCCTTATCATCTGTTGTGGTTTGTAGTGATTTGCTTTTAAGTACAATTGATGCGTCGGAAACAGGCATTCCGTTATCGGCCGCAGAAATAACGGTTCCATTTACCTGAGCAAACGTTAAAGCATTTGCCGAAAGCAATAGGCCTATAATCAATAAGGCTTTTTTAAGGTAGCCATATTGCAGCCGACCACCCTTATTTAAAATGTTCGTGAAAAAAGGATTTAGTTGCATAACGATGATTTTATTTTCAACAAAGTAACTATTTGTCAACTATTACTTCCAAATAGTTAATGTTATGAATAGTATATCTTTATATTAAGAAATCGTTAAATTTTATATAAATGCTTGATTAATACCATTTAGACTTACTATATTTACTCCGTACTCAGAATTATAGAAGAACACGAGTATGTTATATGTTTACTATTACTCAACTAACGGTTTCTTATATATCAACAAAATGAAAATCAATAAACAAATATTAGCCGCAAGTCTGGCCGCATTTTGCGTTTACTTTTGCACCTACGCATTTCGAAAGCCCTTTACAGCCGCATCCTACACCGGCCTCTACCTTGGGTTTTTAGATTATAAAACAGTACTGGTACTTGCCCAGGTAATAGGATATACGCTTTCAAAATTTATAGGCATAAGAGTAATATCTTCAGTAAATAAATCTAAACGGGCAGTTTATTTAATCGGACTTATTCTGGTTTCCGAATTAGCCCTCTTAGGATTTGCGCTCACGCCATATCCATACAATTTTCCATTCCTCTTTTTAAATGGATTGCCTTTGGGAATGGTGTGGGGATTAGTATTTGCCTACCTGGAAGGCCGCAAAACCACCGAATTGCTGGCCGTTAGTCAGGCCTTAAGCTTTGTGGTTTCATCAGCCATTGTAAAAGCAGTAGGAAAACACGTTATGGATAGCTGGCATGTATCCCAATTTTGGATGCCCTTTGTTACAGGACTTTTATTTGCTATTCCGCTTTTGTTTTTCGTCTGGATACTTGAACGCACCCCCCCACCTGATGTAGAGGATGAAATGGCTCGCACAAAAAGAAAACCGATGACTACAAAAGACCGTCGTGCTTATTTTATGATGATTGCACCAGGCTTAGTTTTACTGGTAATAGCCGCTGTACTTTTAACTATTTATAGAGATATACGCGATAACTACGCTATCGAAATACTCACTTCTATAGGCTATGGCGATAAAGCAGGCTACCTGGCCTATTCTGAAATAATTGTAGCTGCCCTGGTACTGGTTGTATTTCTATTTATTATGTATGTGAAAAGCAATAAGCGGGCAATTATATGGCTGCATTGCTTAATGGCCGCCGGCTTGCTTTTAATTTCTATTAGTACGCCATTATTTACCGCCGGGATTTTAAACGGTTACTGGTGGTTTACCATTACCGGAATCGGGCTTTTTATGGGCTACGTTCCTTTTCACGGTATATTATTCGACAGGCTGATTGCTTTCTTTGGCAAGCAGGGTAACGCCGGTTACCTTATTTATATAGTAGATGCTTTTGGCTATCTCGGCAGCGGCCTTGTATTAATTTATAAATCCTTTTTTGCGGGAAGCATTAACTGGTTAAGTTTCTTCATCACCATAGGCAATATCATAGCACTAAGCGTAGCAGTGTGCATGATACTAGCATTGGTCTATTTTCTTTATCGAAAAAAACAACTAAAACAAATAAATAAACATCAAACAGAAAAAGTATGGCAAACACAATTCAGCTAAACGAACAACAACTCCTTCAATGGAATCGCGATGGTTTTCTTAAGATTGAAAACTTCTTCTCGGCAGAAGAATCAGAGGCGATTAAATCATGGGTAAATGAAATATCCGATTGGGAAATATCTGAAGAAAAATGGATGCATCATTTTGAGACTATTAATGATGGGGCCAAACTTTCTCGTACAGAAAACTTTGTTCCATTCCATTCAGGTATGAAGAATTTGCTTACCGAAGGGAAAGTAATAGACGTATTATCATCGGCAATGGGCGAAGAGGTAGTACTCTATAAAGAAAAAATCAATTATAAATATGCCGGCGGCGGCGGTTATGCTGCACATCAGGATGCCCCTGCTTATGATGATATCCGGAAACACGTTACCTGTCTTATCCCGGTTGATAATTCTGCTGTAAATAACGGCTGTCTTTATTTCGCACCGGGTCTGCACCAGCAAGGCTTAATCAACATGGATGAAAAAGGCTGCATTCAATCCGAAACTGCTGAAAAAATGCCCTGGATTCCGGTTGAAGCAACAGACCGCGACATTGTTCTCTTCCATTCATTTGCCCCACATAAAAGCGGTAGAAATGATTCCCTGCTTGACAGACGGGCTTTGTACCTTACTTATAACGCATTATCAGAAGGCGACCTTCGTGAGAGCTATTACAACACCAAAAGAGAAAACTTCAAGAAATTTAAAGAAGAAGGCAACGAAAAGGCAAATAGAATAAGCAATATCGGTCATTTCGAAGGACAAACAGTTTCACATATCTAGTAATAAAAATATCCGAAAATGATAAATCAATTAGACCAGTCGCTGAAAATAGCTTTAGATAAAGCGGCTACCAAAGAAGAAAAAGTTGATATACTATTTAGCTATATCACCGAAAACGGCCAAACCAATTATGACGAAATGGTTACCCAATACCAACATGCGGTTCAGGCAGCATTCCTGGCTAAAAATGAGGGTTTCTCAGATGAAATGGTAACCGCAGCCTTACTGCACGACTTGGGCCACCTTTTAGCAGATGAAAATGATAATCACGATGATTTTTTAGAGGAAGATCTTAATCACGAAGAACTGGCGGCAGCCTACCTGAAAGAATATTTTAGCGATACGGTATTAGACCCGATTCGCCTTCATGTAAATGCTAAACGCTATATATGCACTACCGATAGAGCATATTATGATACCCTTTCGGAAGCATCAAAAAGAAGTTTCGCGGTACAGGGAGGTTTTATGAGCGAAACGGAAGTTGCGGAATTTGAACAAGAAGTACATTACAAAGAAGCGGTAACGCTTCGTCATTGGGATGATAAAGCTAAGCAAAGCGAAATTACTGTACCGCCTATAGAAACCTACCGATCGGAAGCAGTAAGATGCATGTTGTAAGGTTTTATTCAAAACTAAAAAGTTAAAATTAAAAAGGGCAAGGTTCAAAAGAACAATGCCCTCACATAAAATGATACACCGTCAGACAGTCGTTCGCTGTCTGACGGTGTTTATTTTGAAGCTATTTTTCAAACAAGAAATCTAATTAAAACGATTTCATTAATTCGAGGCTTCTTGTTTGTAAAACTTAAATCCTATTCAGTATTTTGCGCCCTATGGATAAAGCTCTGTTTTCAATTGTCGCAAAGATAAAAGCCCTACGTAAAGAAAAAGGAATGACGGTTCAACAGCTTGCTAACGAAACCGGATACACCAAAGCATTTATTTCAAAACTCGAAAACCGCCGCTTAGTTCCTTCCCTTACTTCCCTTTTAAGTATCATCAAATGCCTTGGACAAAGCTTAGACGATTTTTTCAAGGACATTGACCATTACGAATATTTCGGCGATAAAAAATACATTTACCTTCCCCATTCCGAGCATAAAGAAATCGTAAGAGAAGACTCAAAAGGGTTTTCTTATAAGCTGGTACATTCGAGCGACTTCAGCAAACTCCATGTTGATGTGGTTTTATTGGAATTAACCGTCGGATCAAAAAGAGAACTCGCCGAAACCGATGGCTTTGAATTGTTTATCGTTTTAACCGGCCAGGTTCAATTTCAGATGGACACCGATATGGTGACACTTTATGAGGGCGATGCCTTATATTTTGATGGCAGGGTTCCCCATAAACCTATCAATGATTATAGTGGCACGTCTAAATGTTTGGTGGTTTACTTTTTGAATTAACCGATTAGAAACCACTTAAGTTTAGACATCTTATCTACTAGTTTTCAATATTAAGTATTGATTAACCTTTTCTCTTTACATAACCTTAATTAGAAATTCACATTAGGGCAATGCTGCTCATATACCTTCGGTCTTTTAATCCAGACCAATATCGTATATGAAAAAAATTTTACTGTCGGCAATTCTTTTGTGTTTCAACTATTTAGTGTATAGCCAAACGCTACTGCACCATTGGAATTTCAATAACTCAACATCCGAAGCAACTCTGTTAGCTCCAACTGTGAACAATGGCGGAAGCATTATTCACAATCAGGGTACTAATAGCGGTGGCTTCCAAAGTGCTATTCAAATCACAAGCAATACTGCTCAGGGTTTTGATGTAACAAATCCAAATGCACGAAATGGCGATGTTGCCGGTACTCATTTACGTTTCAATAATCCGATAGGTGGAAATCTGGTTTTCGCATTACCTACAACAGGATATAAAGATGTGATCGTTAAGTATGCTACCCGCCGTTCAGGTTCAGGTGCTCATAACCAGGTAGTAGATTATAGTTTAGACGGAACCAGTTTTACCAATTTTACAACCCTCGCTCCGGTTGATGGAAATCCTACACTCCAAACATTAGATTTCAGTTCAATCGCCGGAGCATCCGATAATCCAAATTTTAAAGTTAAAATCAGCTTTACTCAAGGCGGAGGTGGTTTAGAAGGGAATAATCGCTTCGATAATTTTACCCTTGAAGGTAATCCGATAGTTTATTTAAATAAGCTGCTTTACTATTGGAGTTTTAATAATGCCACAAGCGAAGCAACCTTACTCACGCCGAATGTATCCTTATTATCGGGCATCGGTATCACTCATGTTGCCGGTGGAACCAGCGCAATTGACTTTGCCGGTGGAACAGGACAAAACTTCAATATCGATAATCACAATGCTCGCAACGGTGAAGCATCAGGAACTCATTTAAGATTTAATAATCCGATAGGAGGGATGTTGGTTTTCGCCTTGCCTACAACCAGCTCGAAAGATGTGGTAGTAAAGTTTAGCACCAGAAGATCGAGCTCTGGCGCGGGTACCCAGGTTATTGAATACACCACAGATGGAACGAACTATATTTTCCTTAAAAATATTACCGTTACAGAAATCCCAACGCTGGAGACACTTGATTTTACCAGCCTGACAGCTGTAAATAATAACCCGAATTTTAAGATAAGGATCGGGTTTGTATTGGGTGCAGGTGGCGCTGTGGGTAATAACAGATTTGATAATTTATCGGTTGATGCCAATACGCTCATTAATGATTCTTCTGCCCCAACGGTATTATTTTCTCCTTTAAATAATGCTACGGCTATTACCAATACTATCCAGCCAACTTTAACTTTTAATGAAGATGTTAGATTAATTGATAACTCTGCGTTAACCAATACCAATGTTGATAACCTTATCGAGTTACGTTTAAGCAATTCTGCCGGCACTACTGTTCCGTTTGACGCAACTGTAAATAATAAGGTAATCACGATCGTTCTCTCATCAGCATTGCTGAATAATCAGCAATATTATATTGCGCTAAAGGCAGGTATGGTTGAAGATTTAAGTGATAACGCTATTTCGACTGTTCAGTCATCAGTGTTTACAACCATAGCGGTACAAACCGTATTTGCGCCAGGCGATATTGTTCCTGTAGCTTATCGTATGAATGCTACCGCAACAGAAGACGAAATTGCCTTATTAACCACGGTAGTTATCCTGCCGGGAACCGTTATTAACCTTACCGATTCTAAGTACACAACTAACGCTCAGGGTCAATGCCCTAACGTAATTACCTGGACAGCTCCTGCTGCGGGTGTAGCCCCTGGTACAGTAATCAGAATACAAACCTCGGCATTGGTTGCCAATATTGGTACCGTTGTGGGAAGCAGCTTTGGTTTAAGTTCTGGCGGTGACCAGGCAATTGTTTATACTGGTACAGCTTCCAATCCATCGTACATAACAGCCTTGAGCTCTAACCTTTGGGTTAACGCAAATACCGAATGCGGAGGAAGCTTTTCTATGCGGCCTGCCGGTTTAACAGACGGCACCTCATCCATTAATTTAAGTACAGCTCCCGGAAATGTTTCCGCGAATACCGTAAACGCTTATTATGCCGGCACCCAGGTAGGAACAATGGCCGCTTTAAGAACAGCTATCCTTAATCCTGCTAATTGGATAGGAGCGGGTTCGGGCACACCACCTCAGGTTTTCCCAACTTTTGCGTTTCCCGGCCCGCCTGCTGTAGTAAGTAAAAAAGTAATAAACCAATCTACTTTAGAAATAGTGTTTAGTAGTGATCTAGATCCGGTTAGTTCTATTTCATTAGCAAATTTTACCGGGATTACAGGTTTAGGATCGATCACAAGGACCGATAATGGTTCGAAAGCGGATACACTGATACTGAATTATACAACTCCATTTACTGCCGGAACCGCTTACACCTTAACAATTAATGGTGTAAAGGATGTTCAAAATCTGGCTATGTTTAGTCCGGCTACTTTCTCTTTTTCTTATAACACAACCATCGGTTTTAAAGATAAATTTCTATCCGTAAATGAATCTGCTGGTTCGGTTGTAGTTCCATTATTACTGGCAAATCCATCTGCATCCAACGTAAAAGTTGTGTTGAAAGCCGCTCCCTTTAGCACTGCTTCAGCCAGCGACATCACCTATACGGGTACAGAGTTTACCTTTACAGGATCAAGCAATTCAACTCAGAATATCACTATCCCAATTGTGAACGACAGCGAGTCGGAAATGGATGAGTATTTTGTACTTAGCATTGAAGATTTAAGTGGCTTAACTTTAACCGGTAAACAATACCTGACTGTATATATTAAAGACAACGATCGCCAGGCTCCGGTACCGCAGCAAGACCTCAGTTTAAATTATATATCAAGCTTTAAACCCAATACTGTTGCAGCAATTACTG
>JANMZB010000654.1:0-19360 GCA_031382725.1 Sphingobacteriaceae bacterium
TTTATTGAAGCTAGATTCTTGTTCCACACCAGAAGTTCTACTGATGAGGTGCTAAACCTTAATCTACACTCGTCAACAAGTAATTGGGTAAAATATTTGCCGAGTCCTCTTCCACGCAGGCTTGGATCGCCTATCAATACGCGGCCTAATCTTGGGACGCCGTTGTCTTGAGGTATAATTTCGCCGAAAGCCAAAGGGACGTTTTCAGGAGTATATCCTATGTAAAATTTCCTGTCAGGATGAAGTAACCTATAATCAAAGATTTGTTTTTGTGTTATGGGGTAACTAAAATCAGTTCCTGAGAATTGCAAAAGTAAATCCGCGTCTGTTATCCAGCTTTCGAGAATTGGAAAATCAGTATCTTCAAATTGCTTAAGCATGTCGAAGCGTTTTAAGCCCCGTCAAACGTGGTAAACTCACAATCAAGAGCACAAATAATGCTGTTACAAGTTTCAATAAGCTGGCATCAACTCCCATACTCAATGTAAAAGCAAGAACTAACTGAAAAAGTATTGCGCCTACAACGACTAGTATCAAGCTGCTCCAAATTGACTTTATTTTAAAAAAAATGATGAAGGTCTCTCCTATTATCACAGAACCCAAACCCACAATTACAATTCCGATGCCCATGTTAATATCGGCAAAGCCTTGTAACTGGGTAATTAAAAATCCGCTGGTTGCCGTGAGGCAGTTGGCCAATGCAAGACCCATGATTTTCATCTGGTCTGTATTTACGCCCAATGCTCTTACCATAGTTTCGCTATTTCCGGTGGCTCTCATGGCAAGGCCAAAATCCGTCTTCAAAATATAACCTATCAATAAAATGAAAGCCGCCACAAATACAAGCAGTACAATTAAGTTATTCTGATTGAGATTTTGAAACCAGGCAATGCTACTGAATACGGTGTTAAAACTCAATAAAGGGATATTCGACCGGCCCATAACAGTCAAGTTAACCGAGTATAAAGCAGTCATCACTAAAATGCCCGCCAACAGTGGATTGATCTTGAGTTTGGTATGAATAATCCCCGTTAAGGCACCGGCAAAAGCACCGGCCAGCATCACCAAGGGTAATGTTACCGTTACCGGAATTTCTCGAATAAGTAATATTGCAGTAATCGAACCGCCTAATGTGAAGCTTCCGTCTGTCGTGATGTCCGGGATATTAAAGATCTTCATCGATATGAAAATACCTAAAGCCAGGGCCGAAAAACAAAATGCCTGAAGAATTGCGGTAAGATAAAAATCCATTAATTCACAGCTTTGAAATCTGATGGGATCGCAATGTTATACTTTTTTGAGACTACCGGATTAAATACCCGCACTCGTTCTCTAACCATCTCCCAATCTAAATCATCGGCTTTGCCGGTTTTCAAAAATTTTGATGCCTGCTCGCCTGCCTGATATCCCCATTTATAAATATCGGCACCGAAAGCCACTAATGCACCGCGCTTAACCAAGCCAGATTCGCTGGTAAAGATCGGAACATTCAATTGATTGCAGTTTTTCAGAATCGTTTCGAATGATGCAAAAACCGCATTATCAGGGTTTGCAAAGAACGCATCAATCCCTTTGGTTAATAATGATTGTGTTACCAATTGCGCTTCGCCTGAATTATTTAATGGAAGGGCTTCGATCTTAATATTCAGTTTGGAAGCCATGCCTTTTATCCGGTTCAATGCATCAATGGATTGAGGTTCGGATTGATTATAGATCATTCCAATTACTAATTGCTGCCCTTTGGGTTTTATCAACTGGGGTATAAAGGCAAAAGATGTGTCGATGTATGCTAGCTCCTCGGCAACGCCGTGCAAGTTTGCTGGTTCTTTGCCTTGTTTATCAATCACCTTCATTCGTTCCGGTGTAGGTGAAACCATCATAAACACGGGAATGTCCTTAGTTTTCTGCAGTGCTGTGATAGTAGAAAGCGTTGTGCAGGTGGCTAATAAATCGACCTTTTCAGAAATAAAATAGTTAACGATTTGGGTAAGTGTAGGAATATCTCCCTGAGCATTTCGATAATCAATCTTAACAGTCTCATTCTTTTCATCAAAACCATTCTTTGCAAGAGCGTCGGTAAAACCGGTTCGGGCTTGCGCGATGGTCTCGTCTTCGAAGGCATCTACAAAGCCAACGGTTGGGGTTCCTGATTTTTTTTGTTTACATCCAAGGAATGAAAACGATAAAAAGAATATGACTAAAAATCTTAAGAAATATTGATTATACATTACTTAGTCAATAAAATGGTATAAAAATAAGGTCTCTGCTGTAAAAGCGGGCTTCTTCTGACCCTCAATTTCAAGAACTGCACCAATTGTTGCTTTTGTAACTCCACGGAGGTTGATGATATCAGACAGTTTAAATTTAAGGCGCACCTTACTATTTACTATAACAGGCTGGGCAAATCTGAGGCTCTCAATTCCGTAATTTATTTCCATCTTAAGATTTTGAATATCAATCACCTGTTTCCATAAAAAAGGAATTAACGATAAGGTAAGATAGCCGTGGGCAATGGTCGCTTTAAAAGGCCCCTCAGTTTCCGCTCGCTCAACATCGGTATGTATCCATTGATGATCCAGCGTAGCATCCGAAAATAAATTTATCTGTTCCTGGGTAATGGTATGCCAGTTCGATACGCCCAACTCTTTTCCTAAATAATCCGCAAATTCCTGGTGACTTTTAATAATAAGCATCTTCTGAAAATTATAATTTCTCTAATGTAGAGTTTTAAGCATTAAACTTAAAAGTGTTTGTTGGATAAATCCTTTAAACCGTTCATCATATTTTTAACTTATCAATTCCGGCGAGGCTCAAATATCCTTTCAAAAAACTATCTTTGCGGCTCAATGAAGCACATTCGTAATTTTTGCATAATAGCCCACATTGATCACGGAAAAAGCACTTTAGCTGATCGATTATTGGAGTATACCAACACTATTACCCAGCGTGAATCTCAGGCTCAATTGCTTGATGATATGGATTTGGAGCGTGAACGGGGGATTACTATTAAAAGTCATGCTATCCAGATGAATTATCAGTTGGACGGGCAAGATTATATTTTAAACCTCATAGACACGCCGGGGCATGTAGATTTTTCTTACGAAGTGTCGCGTTCTATAGCTGCCTGCGAGGGTGCTTTATTAATTGTTGATGCCGCACAAGGTATCCAGGCGCAAACCATTTCCAATTTATACCTGGCCCTTGAACAGGATCTGGAAATCATTCCCATTCTAAACAAAATGGATCTTCCTGGTGCTATGCCCGAGGAGGTAAAGGACCAGATTGTTGAATTAATTGGGTGCAAACGCGAAGAAATTATTCCCGCATCCGGTAAAACCGGGATGGGGGTATATGATATTTTAAGAGCTATTATCGAACGGGTTCATCCGCCGAAAGGCAACCCTGACGGAGAATTACAAGCGTTAATTTTCGACTCGGTTTATAACTCTTTCAGAGGAATTGTAGCCTATTTCAAAGTGGTGCATGGTGAAATCCGCAAAGGCGATAAAGTTAAATTTGTGGCTACCGGAAAAGAATATATTGCGGATGAAGTGGGCACTTTAAAACTTCATCAGTTACCGAAAGACGTAATTAAAACCGGTGATGTTGGATACATTATTTCTGGGATTAAAGAAGCTCGTGAAGTTAAAGTTGGTGATACGATAACCCATAAAGATCGTCCGAGTAGAGAAGCTATTCAGGGATTTGAGGAAGTCAAACCAATGGTATTTGCGGGTATTTATCCGGTTGATACTGATGAGTTTGAAGAGCTTCGCGAAAGCATGCATAAGCTGCAATTAAACGATGCGTCGATTGTGTTTGAGCCTGAATCTTCAGCTGCATTAGGCTTCGGCTTCCGTTGCGGTTTCTTGGGAATGCTGCATATGGAAATTATCCAGGAACGTTTGGAGCGCGAGTTCGACATGACGGTAATTACAACCGTCCCTAACGTTTCGTACAAAGCATTTACAACCCGGGGTGAGGAAATCCTGGTTAATAATCCCTCCGATCTGCCAGATCCTTCAAAAATTGATTTTGTAGAAGAGCCCTATATAAAGGCTAATATTATTACCAAGTCCGAATTTGTAGGCCCGGTTATGTCGCTTTGTATTCAGAAAAGGGGAATTATTGCGAATCAATCATACCTTACTTCCGATCGAGTTGAGCTGGTTTTCGAGATGCCTATGGGCGAAATCGTGTTTGATTTTTACGACAGGTTGAAAACTATTTCAAAGGGTTATGCATCATTTGATTATCATCAGATAGGTTATCGCAGATCTGACTTAGTACGTTTAGACATCAGATTAAACGCCGAACCTGTTGATGCGCTTTCCTCATTAATACATCGCACAAACTCCTATGATTTTGGTAAGAGAATTTGCGAAAAGTTACGAGAGCTTATTCCACGTCAACAGTTTGAGATCATTATTCAGGCCTCAATCGGTGCGAAAATCATAGCTCGTGAGACAGTTAAGGCATTACGTAAGGATGTTACGGCTAAGTGTTACGGTGGTGATATCTCCCGTAAACGGAAGTTATTAGAAAAACAAAAGAAGGGCAAGAAACGGATGCGCCAGGTTGGGAACGTAGAGATTCCGCAGTCTGCGTTTATGGCGGTGTTGAAGCTGGATTAGGCCCCCTGCCCCCTGAAGGGGGTGGTATGGTGTAAATTAAAAGTGTAAAATAAATCTTATAAGCGACCAGTAAAGCTGTCGCATCCCCCTTCAGGGGATTAGGGGATCCTTATGTTACTAGACGGAAAATACGTATCAGAAAAACTTAAAACAGAAATTGCCGCAGAAGCGGCAGAAATTCTGGCGCAAACCTGCCGCAAGCCACACCTGGTTGCAATACTTGTTGGCAGCGATGGCGGTAGCGAAACGTATGTTGCAAGCAAGATGAAAAACTGTGAGACAGTTGGATTTAAGTCATCCCTATTCAGATATGATGAATCCGTCACTGAGGCCGAGCTGCTCGCCAAAATCGAAGAAATTAATAATGATGCGGATGTAGATGGATTAATTGTTCAGCTTCCACTTCCTAAGCATATCGATCCTGAAAAAGTAACTGAGAAAATCGACCACAGAAAGGATGTGGATGGTTTTCACCCGATCAACCTGGGTAGAATGATGCGTAACCTTCAATGTTTTATTCCTGCCACTCCTTACGGGATTCTTTTAATGCTTGAGGAATATAAAATTGAAACTTCGGGCAAGCACTGCGTGGTAGTTGGACGAAGCAATATTGTGGGTAGCCCAATGAGTGTTTTAATGGCTCGTAATGCCTTCCCCGGCAATTGCACGGTTACGCTTACTCACAGTAAAACGAAGAACTTAGAAGAGATCGTACGGTCTGCAGATATTATAGTGGCGGCTATTGGCAAAAAGAATTTCATTACCGCAGATATGGTGAAAGAAGGCGCTGTAATTATCGACGTGGGTATTAACCGCGAAACGTCTGCTGTTACTAAATCTGGCTATAAACTTTACGGAGATGTTGACTTCGAAAATGTAGCGCCAAAAGCTTCCTGGATTACACCAGTACCCGGTGGTGTAGGATTGATGACAATAATTGGCCTTCTTAAGAATACATTGGCTTCAGCCAAAAAAGAAATCTATAGCTGAGCAACTTTTTTGCTTACCGGCTGTCTTTCCATCTTTTCAATTTGATCAAGGATATAGAACATCGATAAAGCGTAATTCGATTTAGAGCGCTTTAATAATGTTGAAGCTTCCGCAGATTTCGGAACTCGTGTAAGTGATTTTGTTTGAGCCGCCTGATCCCATTTATATAAAGTTGAAGTGCTGAAATTTACAGCTGCATCTGCACTAAATGAGGTACTAGAACCAATATTCATTCCGTAGAATTGTTCAGTACTTTGATTAGTCGCACTGGCACCAAGTAAGTTATTTCCTAACGTATAATATCTTGAGTTTGATAATGCCAGATTGAAAATCGTAGGAAAAATATCCTTGTGAGATCCAAACCTAGTAATGTCTACATCAGCCGAAGGCTTATATTTCTTTGGAATATACATATACAATGGCACTCCGCGCTGTTGTAACTGATGCGCTTCGTCAAAATCAAACAACATTAAGTTGTTGTGATCTCCGGTAACCACTACAATAGTATTTTCGCCAAGTGGTGAATTTTTTATTTTATCAAGAAAGTTGCCCAGGCAATTATTAGCGTACTGATAAGCATTTAAGTTTTTAACAGCTAAATCTTCGTTTACTAGTAAAATTTCTTTTAAACTATCGGGAATAGAAATTTTGGAAGGCTTATAATTCGTTGGCAATTCAAACGGTGTATGATTAGTGGTTGTTTGAACAAAAAAGAACTTCGGTTTAGACTGTTGTTCCGAAATTTCATTGAAGACATAGTCAAACAAATACTCATCATAAACTCCCCACTTATTAGCCTGAGATTTATTAATTGATTTTTGTATGTCGGCCATGCCCTTCACTTTGTCGAACTTTTGCCGGGTAGCGAATGCATCCATTCCACGCCAATTAACTTTACCACCCGTAACAAAACCGGTTTCATACCCTGAATTTTTAAATGGTATTGCAACCGATGAAGGTAGTTCCGCCGATCGATATTTTGTCTGTGATAAACTTACAGGTGAATTAGCCATCAAATATTCAAGGCTTTGAATGGTTATATTTCCACTCGATACGAAATTCCTGAAAACGATATCTGATTGAACATGTTTTCTTAAAGTTCCAAGAAGATTCATCTGCTTAGAGTCGAAGTTCATGTTATAATTACTCATGCTTTCCATGAATACAAATACTACGTTTGGCCTATTCTTTTCGAGGAACGAATTTTTAGGTGTGGTTTTGAAAAGCCTTTCGAAGGCGTCTGACTGAGAAATCTCACCTGTCGAATCACTGGCAAAATAATCTTGGGCAGCAGCAACCGGACTTTGATAGCCCAACGTTCGAAGCTGTTCAAGATGATTTTCTATAACATTTTCACTTTTCTTACGCTCATTGTATGATTGTTTAAATGCGTAAATTCCGTTAACAGTCAAAAAGTTAACAAACTTATTTTCTGAAACCTGCGAATCATGCATCTCAAGTGGCAGCGTACCAGCCGTACCTCTTAGGCCTACTAAATATAAAGCCAAAACAGTGGCAATACTGATCGGTCTTACGATTTTAGTAAGTGAAAAATGTAGTTCCGGACGAGCAGAGAGCTTTTTAAAATAGTAATGAAATCCAATTAATGTCCCGATCCATACTATTGCAAGCCTGAATATCGGATAATCAGTCCAGACCGAACTCATTACAGTCTGCGAATCATCATCGGCCAAACCAAAAATTATAACGCTTATATGTGTTTGAAAATAGTTGTAATAATACTGATCGATGAAGAGAACTACCAAAGCCAAAGCCAGAACGGTTAAACAATACCACTGTATAATCCGTCCGCATTTAATCACGAAGTTCTCTTTACTAATAAATAAGACAACAAAGTGGATGAGAAAAGGGATGATCAGGAGGTAGCAAATAACCATTGTATCGTATTGCAAACCTCTTAAAAAGGCCATCGAAACGTCTCCCGGAAGTAAAAACAAGCTAGAATCACCCAGCCTAATTAAGAACCAAGTTCGAAATAAGGTGAATATCGCAAGGAAAAACAGATAAACTTTAAATAGTTTAAAATTATTGTTTAAAAAACGATTTATTTGAAAGCTCATAATTCGATGCAAGTTAACACAATATTAATTAATTGTAAAAACAAAAAACCAATGCATGTCTTAATTGTAAACAACACCCGTATTCCCGCATTTAAATATGGAGGTACTGAACGTGTAATTTGGTGGCTTGGAAAAGAGCTGGTGAAGATGGGGCACCGTGTTAGTTACTTAGTTTCTGAAGGGTCTAAATGTGACTTTGCAGAAATATTTACATATAGATTGTACATTCCAATTAAAAAGCAGATTCCGGACAACGTTGACCTCGTCCATATACACTTCCCTACTCGCGAAGAATTTGAACATCCAACCATTATTACGCTTCATGGAAATGTACCTATGGGTGATCAGCTCCCTCTAAACTGTGTGTTCGTATCTAAAGATCATGCACTGCGACATGGAAGCGAAGTTTATGTGCATAACGGACTAGACTTTTCAGATTACGGTAGCCCTGAGCTTGATAATGTGAAAAGCTATTATCACTTTCTTGCAAATGCAGCGTGGCGGGTCAAAAATGTAAGAGGAGCAATAGAAGTAATTAATAAGAGCAAAGAAAAATTGCTGGTACTTGGAGGAAGCCGGCTAAATTTTAAAATGGGTTTCAGGTTTACCCCTAATTTAAGCGTAAAATTTAAAGGATTGGTTGGAGGTGAAGAGAAACATGAACTTTTACGGCACTCGAAAGGTCTTATTTTTCCCGTGCTATGGAATGAACCATTCGGACTGGCTATAATTGAAAGTCTATATTTCGGCTGCCCGGTGTTTGGCACTCCTTATGGGTCGCTCCCTGAACTGGTGACTGAAGAAGTTGGTTTTTTGTCGGCATCTAAATCAGAACTTGTTAATAAAATTAAATCGAATAGTTTTGATTCTAATACCTGTCATAACTACGCTGTAAATAATTTCAGCGCAGAATTAATGACTGAGCGATACTTAGCACTATATCAAAAAGTTATCAATGGAGAAACCTTAAATAATGTCTCCCCAACTTTGAAAGAAATAACTGAGAAATTTTTACCTTTTTATACGTAACGATTTTTTATTTAATACGTATTTTATATCTTTGTTTATAAATTTACTATTATGGATACCAAAGTAACTTTAAGCTTTAACGAAGAAATAATTATCAAAGCAAAAAAATATGCTTCAGATAATAATATCAGCCTTTCTAGGCTAATTGAGTTTCTATTAAATAAGGTCACCTCTGATAACTATCGCTCGTTGGAAGATTTTCCAATAGCAGATTGGGTAAGCCAGGTTGCTGAGGGCGAAGCTGTTTATCAAACTAAAAGAAACAGGAAAGCCTCTAAAAAAGAATTTTTTGAATCAAAGAAATGAAGGTATTTCTGGATGCTAACATTCTGGTTTCAGTATTAAATAAAGAATATCCGATTTTTCCATTTACCTCCAGAATTTTAAGTCTGGCAAGTAACAGCCGGTTTACTGTTTTCACTTCGCCGTTATGCCTGGCAATCGCTTTTTATTTTGCCGAAAAGAAACACCGCTCGGTTAAAGCGAAACAAAAAATCGGCATCTTATGCGAGCATATTACGATAGCAGGAAATACGGTAGAATCTGTTAGCAAAACGCTTCAACATAAGTCTATTAATGATTTTGAAGATGGACTGGAATATTATTCTGCACTAGAAAATAATTGCGCCTGCATTATTACCGAAGACAAAAGCGATTTCTATTTCTCAGAAATTGAAGTCTTGAATAGTATAGAATTTTGCGAAAAATACTTAACCAGCACTTACACCAAATAAGCTTGCGGAATTTCAAGTTCATCCATCTCGTCGTTCCATAACATCGAAACAATCTTCCAACTCCCATTAATAAAGATGTATTGAATATAATTTACGCCACGCTTCCAGGGATCGGAACTTGCGGCATCGGATGAATACTCATAAACGCTTATTCGCTGAGCCGTTTTTCCAAACACCTCCGTCACATCTGATATTTCCTGCTGAGAATAGAATACAGCATTTCCATCCTCTATTTGATGCATAATAGCCTGGATATAGCTTTGAACTGTAAACTCTAAGGGCTGATCTAAGTTCCCATTTATCAGTTTTCCATCGGCATAAAAGAGTTCCTGCAAATGATCATATTTTGGATAATGCTCAGCATTGAAGCAGATGCATTCGTAAAAATCACGGGTTAGTTTATCAATTTCTAAGATAGTCATAGAGTATCAACAAATACAATTCAATATTGATTGCCATTAGCAAACCTATTTGAAAAGCTTTTTAAGGAATGCAAAGGCTTCGGGGATCGCTACATAAATTCCATCGTCTTTAATCTCGGTGGGATAGATCTCTATATAATCCCCCTGGCCCGGAGCTCCGCGACCGGTAGTTAAATCATACTCATATCGATGAAACGGGCAAATCAACTTTCCGTTTTTGCAAGTACCACCACTAAGTCCGGCACCGGCGTGCGGACAATAAGCTTGTGTAACTATAATTCTTTCCTCACACTTTACAGCACAGAACTTTTTCCCATTAACACTAATCTGTTTTATAAAATCCGGCTGGAGATGTATGTCGCTTTCAAAAATTTTATGCCATTTCATTAGAAAGATGTGAGATTTTAGACATTAGATGTGAGATCTGTAAAGTTTCATATTGGTTTTTGAGGCTTATAATGACGCTTTCACCCAAAAGATATGAGATTTTAAACATTAGATGTGAGATCCTGTAAAGTTTCATATCGGTTGTAAGGCTTTATGATGATAGTTTCATTTAAATATTTGCCTGGTTCAAATCTAAACCTTAAATGGCGTTTATATGAAATTCAACATTAGGAATTTGTGTAAGTTTGCAGCCAGTTTAGAAAATGGCACATCAGATACCGGAGGACGGAACATTGCTTCCTTTAATGGAAGAATTTTACACCATACAGGGAGAAGGATATAATACAGGAAAGGCAGCTTATTTTATCCGCTTGGGCGGATGCGATGTGGGTTGCCATTGGTGTGATGTGAAGGAAAGCTGGGATGCTGAAATTCACCCCTTAACTTCTGCCGATCAGATTGTGGTTAATGCAGAAAGATATCCCGGTAAGGCTGTTGTAATAACTGGTGGCGAGCCCCTTATTTATAATCTTGACTACCTGACTCAGCAACTTCAATCTCGTGGTATCAAAACCTTTATCGAAACTTCGGGGGCCTATCCCCTTTCGGGAAGCTGGGATTGGATATGTTTATCTCCAAAAAAGTTTAAAGCTCCGTTGCCGGCAATTAGCCAGGTTGCAGGTGAGTTAAAAGTGATCGTATTTAACAAAAGTGATTTTGAATTTGCTGAAAAGCATGCGGAGTATGTTTCTGATGGTTGTAAATTATATCTCCAGCCGGAATGGTCAAAGTCTAAGGAAATTACGCCATTCATTATAGATTACGTAATGGCCAACCCAAAATGGGAAATCTCTCTGCAAACCCATAAGTTTTTAAATATTCCGTAACTTCCTTCGTTATATACCGAATAACGTGGTTCATGAGGAAAATTTTAGTGCTCTTATTATGCTGCGCCTCGATTTTAGCATACGGTCAAAAAGATATTAAATCAACTAATACCAAAGCTCAAAAATATTACGATCAAGGCCGTGCGTCGCTATCTTACAATTTGTACGACAAAGCTTTAGCCGAGTTTACCGACGCTGTAAAGGCTGATCCTAACTTTGCCGCCGCATATCAACAACTGGGTGATTTGCATCGATCCCAAAAACGATATCAGCAAGCCAAAATCAATTATCAAAAGGTGTTACAAATAGATCCCGAATTCCATTCGCGGACAATTTATGGTTTGGCCGACAGCGAATTAAATACAGGCGACTATAGCAACGCTTTACAACATTTTCAAAAATATATTACCCTTCCGGGGATAACCGAAGAAAGCAAAAAACAAATAGCCAAGCTCATTAAAGACTGTGAGTTTAGTATTCAGGCGGTAAAAAAAGCGCTTCCGTTTAAGCCAATAAATATGGGTGCATCGGTAAATACCGATAAGGAGGAATATCTACCTGTGCTGACTGCAGATGAGGCGACAGTGATATTTACCAGAAGGGCTAATAACAATGAAGATTTTTACATCAGCCGTAAGCAAAATGAAAAGTGGATTAAATCGACCTACCTAAGCCCGAATATTAATACCAGTATTTATAACGAGGGCGCGCAATGTATTTCGCCAGACGGCATGTATCTTTTCTTTACAGGCTGTAACCGTCCTGAGGGAAAAGGCAGATGCGATATTTATTTATGCAAACGTGAAGGAAAAGATTGGAGCAAGCCTTTTAATATTGGTGCACCGGTAAATACGCCCGGCTGGGAATCGCAACCAAGTTTAAGTGCAGATGGAAGAACTTTATACTTTGTAAGCACAAGGCCGGGAGGAAGGGGTGGCTATGATATCTGGAAATCGGAATTAATACCTGGCGGCGGCTGGAAAGATCCGGAAAACCTCGGAGCTAATGTAAATACTTCTTATGATGAAATTTCGCCATTCATTCACCACGATGACAATACTCTATACTTTTCATCAAACGGCTGGCCTGGTTTAGGAAGTAAAGATCTGTTTGTTGCAAAAATAAATACTTCAGGACAATTCGATAAGCCGAAAAATCTCGGCTATCCAATTAACACATTTGGTGAAGAAAGTGGCCTTACCGTTAGCAGCAACGGCAGGACCGGATTTTTCTCATCTACTATGGATGGTGGTTATGGTGGGATGGACATTTATTCATTCGAACTTCCCCAAACGTTGCGCCCTAACGTAGTTACTTATGTAAAGGGAAAAGTGTTCGATGCTAATACCAAAGAATTACTGGATGCGAATGTAAAGATTACGGCTCTTAAAACTGATGAAATTGCTTTTGAAGATATAAGTGATTACGAGACCGGGGAATTTATGGCGACCATGCAGGCCGGAAAATCTTATGGCCTAAGTGTAGATAGAAAAGGCTACATGCTTTTCTCTGAAAACTTCTCACTTGAAAAACCCGATGCTGCTAATAAGCCTTTCATGCTTTCTATTCCGCTACAGCCGATCGAAGTGGGAAAGATGGTGGTTTTGAAAAACATCTTCTTCGAAACAAACAAGTTTAATCTATTGCCTGAATCTAAAGCCGAGTTGCTGGAGCTTATCAATTTTATGGATCTTAATCAAACTGTGGCCATCGAAATTGATGGACATACAGATAACGTTGGTGAAGATAAAGCAAATCAGGTTCTGTCTGAAAACAGGGCTAAATCTGTTTATAGTTTTCTGATCTCTAATAAGATTTTAGCATCCAGGTTAACTTATAAAGGATTTGGAAAAAGCAAGCCCATAGCAGCAAATACATCAGACGAAGGAAGGCAACAGAACAGGAGAACTGAATTTAAAATCGTAAAACTCTAATCGATTTTTTATCTGGATTTATCAACGCGGCCTTTGCCGTCTCTTAAAATAGAGCGGGGTCTTACTGATGTATTTTTAATGCTATTAGCATCAGATAACGCTATCTCAGTAGCCCAACCCTCTTTTAGTCCATCAAATTTACCATTGGTTGTCATGTCCATAGAACCATCTTTACAGTCTCCGTTTTTATTTAAGCCCCAACTCCAGGTGAGAGATCCAACACTTTCGGCTTGAGCTGTAGCCATTATTTGCTTGTAATTAATGCAGCACTCACAACCAACAGTTTTATAAGAATACTCTCCCACTGCCAGACAAATATTTTTTGCAATTATCGTCTTTAATCGGTGTAGAGTAATCCATATTAGCATCCCACGGGTGCCAGGAGAAGAGAACATTTTTTTTAGGATCTCCCGCCAGGACTGCGGTGCCTTTATCCCGGATAGTTTCCCAACTCTTTCCATATCGGTCGGCATCAACCATAATTACATTTTTGATACCTGCTTTTCGCAATCTCTTAATTGCATTGATATAAATCGGTGTATAATCGGCCATAACAAACTCACCAGCTTCGTTGGCAATATTCAGGATTAGATACGGATACTTTCTGCACACCTTAATAACTTCCGGCTTTAGCCACCATTGCACACAGTCTTCAAAATTACTTCCCCATTTACCTGTCGAATTCCATAGACCTGGTATTGGAATAATTTCGTTAGCAATACAATTCTTGATATTTTCTTCAAAGGCACTAACCGGAATTTTTGGATCTATCAACCATAAGAATCGTACGGTGTTGGCTCCGGTTTTTGCGATTTCAGGATAGGTTTTCTCACCGGTACGATCAGGGCTATAGATGAACATTTCATTTACTCCCCGCAATACAATTTTTTCGCCGCATCGATCGTAAAGAAATCTCCCTTTTACTTTAAGCTGTGCAGATGCGCCGGATGAAAAAAACACCAGCAACACAAAAGACAGTTTAATTTTTATAAATAATCCGAGATCTCCCATCCTTAGGGGTTTTGTTTAGGATATAAACTCCCTGGCCTTTGCCAACGCCTTTTCAATACCAGAACTATCCTTCCCGCCTGCTGTAGCATAAAAAGGTTGCCCGCCACCGCCTCCATCAATTTCTTTCGCCAGTACTCTGATAATATTACCGGCATGTAAATCCTTTTGTTCAACTAAGCTTTCAGAAATCATCACCGTAAGTCCAGGTTTGCCATCGGTGTCTGTAGCCAGTACGAGGAAAAGATCATCAAGCATGTTCTTTAGAGAGTACGCCAGGTTTTTTATCGCTTCCGCGGAAGCGAGATCTACTTTGGCGGCTATAAAATTAATCCCATTGATTTGATCAGCTTGAGCAGCAAGTTCATCCTTCAAACCTGATGCTTTTTCAAGAACTGATTTTTCCAGCTCTTTTTTAAGTTTGCTGTTTTCTTCGAGCAGCGCTTCTACTGATTTTACAACATCTTTCGGGTTTTTTAGTAAACCCTTTAATTCGCTTACCAGCTGATTTTGCTTGATAATATATGCTTCAGCAGCTTCGCCGGTGATGGCTTCGATACGCCTCACTCCTGCCGCAACTGCACTTTCAGAAATAATTTTAAAATAACCAATTTGCCCGGTCGACTTTACATGTGTGCCACCACAAAGTTCTACCGAGAAATCTTCATCGAAAGTAATTACACGAACCACATCTCCATACTTTTCTCCAAAGAGAGCTGTAACTCCGCGATTAATCGCATCCTGATAAGGAACTCTTCGTTCCTCTTTCAGCTGAATATTTTCTCTTACTTTACGATTAACAATTGCTTCTACCCTGGAAATTTCATCGTCTGTTAATTTCGAAAAGTGAGAAAAGTCAAAGCGTAGATATTCGGAGTTGACTAAAGACCCTTTTTGCTGAACATGAGTGCCAACAACCTGTCGTAACGCCGCCTGCAGTAAATGCGTTACAGAGTGATTATTTTCTGTTTGGCCACGACGCTGTTTATCCACTACACTTTTGATCGGCTGTTGAAAACTAAAGTCTTCCGGGATTTCATCAGTAAAATGGACTATTAACGCATTTTCCTTTTTAGTATCCGTTATCCTGATTGATTCGTCCCTACCAATTAACAAACCTGTATCACCCACCTGACCACCACTTTCGGCGTAAAAAGGAGTTCTATCCAGCACCAATTGGAATTGCTCTTTATTTTTAGCAGTCACCTTACGGTATTTCAGAATTCTTGATTCAGTTTCCAGATCATCATACCCAACAAACTCGTTTTCTTCACCTTCGTTCACAACCACCCAATCTCCGGTATCAACGGCAGTTGCAGCACGTGAGCGATTTTTTTGTTGCTCAAGTGCTTTTTTGAAGCCTTCCATATCAACTGTAAGACCATTTTCACGAGCCATTAATTCGGTTAGATCTATTGGGAAGCCAAATGTATCGTACAATTCAAAAGCAAAATCACCGTCAACAGCGGTGGCTTCAAGAGCATACCGCTCAAATCTTTGAATACCGGTTGCAAGTGTCCTTAAAAAGGAAATCTCTTCTTCTAAAATTACTTTCTGTACGAAATCCTGCTGGGCTTTTAATTCCGGAAAAACGCCGTCAAACTGATCAGCCAACACAGGCACCAGCTTATTAAAGAATGGTTCTTTGAAATTCAAGAAAGTGTAAGCATAACGTACAGCCCGGCGCAGAATTCTTCTAATCACATAACCAGCCTTATTATTAGATGGCAATTGGCCATCAGCTATCGCGAAAGCAATTGCACGGATATGATCAGACATTACACGCATCGCAATATCTGTTTTCCCGTTGCTCTCACCTAAATTGTATGGGATACCGCACTCTTTCGAGATGAATTGAATTAAAGGTTGAAAGGTATCCGTATCGTAATTTGAAGCTTTTCCTTGAAGTACCCGTACCAGACGTTCATGCCCCATCCCGGTATCAACATGCTGAGCCGGTAAAGGCTGCAATGATCCATCTTTTAAGCGATTAAACTGCATGAACACGTTGTTCCAGATTTCAATTACCTGTGGATCATCGTTGTTAACCAGTTTTTTTCCATCTACGGTAATGCGTTGTTCATCAGAGCGACAATCAACATGAATTTCTGAGCATGGCCCGCAGGGACCTGTATCGCCCATCTCCCAGAAATTATCTTTTTTATTTCCTAAAAGGATTCGATCTTCGGCAATCCATTTTTTCCAAAAATCATACGCTTCCTGATCTTTTGGAAGGCCTTCTTTACTATCTCCTTCAAAAACAGTGACATATAACCTGTCTTTAGGTATTCCCAAAACATCTGTTAATAATTCCCAGCTCCAGGCAATAGCATCTTCTTTAAAGTAGTCGCCAAAGCTCCAGTTGCCAAGCATCTCGAACATGGTATGATGATAGGTATCAATGCCTACTTCTTCTAAATCGTTATGTTTTCCGGATACACGAAGACAACGCTGGGTATCCGCTACACGGGAATATTTTACAGGTGCTTCACCAAGAAAGATATCTTTAAATTGATTCATTCCGGCATTGGTAAACATCAACGTTGGGTCGTTCTTCACCACAATGGGCGCAGATGGAACAATTTGATGCCCTTTGCTTGCAAAAAAATCTAAAAATGCTTTTCTTATCTCGTTAGTGGTCATTGCAAGAATTTTGAGCTTGCAAAGTTAACAGGAGATTTGAGATTTGTGGCTTAATTATTCAATTGAAAGAGGCGGATTCAATTGCTGAATATAATAGACTAATGCAATTTATACCATTCGAAAACCGGTATCACGCGCATTAATTTCTTTAACTACTTCTTCAACCGCATCCGGACGAGCTTGTATTTTTTCTTTTATATTAAGAATTTTAAGCATCGGCAGGCTAAACCAAAAAATACTTCCCTTTCCCATTTCACTTTCCGCACCAATTTTGCCACCATGATTTTCGATAATCTCTTTACAAATATAAAGACCTAAACCTAAGCCTTGTACCGTATGTCTGGTCTCCTCTATCCGGTAAAATCGATCAAAAAGAAAAGGAATTTTATTTGAAGGTATCCCCGAGCCGAAATCTTTTACGCAAACTTTCACGTTTTTGTCATCAGTTTCCGACCATATTACAATACGATCGGCGTTGGTTGAATACTTTGCTGCGTTAGAGAGAAAATTTTCAATCACCTGGTAAATGCGTGATGAATCTGCGTTAACGTAAGTTTTTGGAAGACTTTCAATTTCATACTGATGGGGTAATGATAGAGAATTTTCAGCAACAACTTCCTTAATAAGTTCATCCAATAAAAAAGGCTGTTTTTTTATCTGAAGTTTGCCGCTTTGTATTTTAGTAACATCTAAAAGATCTTTAACCAACTCTGTAAGGCGATTAACCTGCTTATTTGCATTAAATATAAAAGGATGCATCTGCCGGCCCTCATCAGATTCTTTTGTGAATCGCTCCAATATTTGCAGCGATGCTTTCATACTGGTGATAGGTGTTTTCAGTTCATGAGAAGCAATACTCATAAATTCGTCTTTTGCTTTATTCTGAGCAAGAATTAATCTTCTAGACTCCATTAATTGCTTGAAAGTAATTCGGGCAAACAAGCCTACCATAAAGAGTATTAGTAGTATAAAGAAGATATTAATGAAAAATAACGACCTAGCAATAATTCTCGAAGCTTCTCCAAGTTGTACGCAAAACGCTTGCTGATTAAATGTTAGTCGACGATTAATGGTATTAACTCTTAAAGTAAGGGTTGTTTTTACAGCTTTATTAAGCTTGGCACTATTAAGGTCAAATATAAAGCGGCCGATTTTATCTAACTCCGCGATGTCCCTATCACCTGCTGCCCATTTGGTTGTTACCCGTTTAAAGAATGTAAAATCTTCAAAAGTTTTATACATCCAAATCATATTTTCAATATCATCCGGATGATTTCTTCCTTTTAATGCAACAGTGGTTATTTCCTTAGCAGATTTATCCTCTCTTAGCATTACTCTTGCCAAACTATCTCCTATTGGAACCGAAAGTTCACTTTTAAATAGTTTGTAAGATCTAATATCTGAAGTCTCAATAAAATCTATAAGATACCTCGTTGCATCCTTTTGTGCTTTTGAATACTCTGATTCGCCATTTACATAGGCGCGAATTGACGAAAGGATTTTAATGGAATAGTAATTTAAACCGATTATCACTATTGAAGAAAATACAATAATGGCGGCAAATTTGTAGAAATATCTACGCTGGTAATCAGAAAATTCATTCATAAATGAGAGCTTAGAACGAATTTATACGAATGAGCAGGTTCTTGGTTACCAATAATTTATAAGAAGTAGTTTTCATATTTATAACAAACTTTTCAATTTCCCAAACTTGAAAACAGCTTATTGAGTAATAAATATTTCACAATCTAACGAATATCTCTATCATCAGGAAATTAATTTATCGCCATATGTAATTACTTCATATCAGATACCGAAAAACTTATCACTTTTTTGTAACTTTTAACCTACACAGTCCGTTCAATTCTATAATACTAACTGATTGCAGGATGAACGATAGCCAACAGATTCATAGACTCGTGTACGTAAGTACTTCCATAGAACAATATACCGAAGCAGAATTAAATGAAATACTTACAATAAGCAGGATTAATAACTCTAGGAACGGTATAACGGGGATCCTCATTTACAACGATGGCAATATTTTACAGGTACTGGAAGGCGAAAAAAGAAAGATCCATCAGTTATATGGGAAAATAAGCCAGGATCGCAGACATTATGGTTGTATTATCTTACAAGACACTCCTTCGTTTACCCGTAGCTTTGAAGATTGGTCTATGGGATACAGATCAGTTTCACAAATTGAATTTTTACAGCTTGAAGGATATTGGGATCTGCGCAGTAAAAATCTTCCGTTAATAAAGAACGATCACGAACATACCGTAAGAACTATTCTGGATATCTTCGTTGAACACAACCGCTAAGCACACTCATAAATAATTTATTAACATTAAATTCAATTTGATATAATACCTAAACTATTATATTTGTAAAAGGCTTTGCTAGAAGCTGTTAATGAGTTTTAGTTTTATTGTAGGATGCTCTTTTAGGAGCGAGTTAATGGGGGTTTATCAAATTTGAAATTAATTTTATTTAGCCTGCTATTCGGGCTCGCAACTATTGAAGTTTCTGCGGACGTAATTAATGTTGTTATTAATGCGCAACATGAAATGATCCAAAAACAAACTATTCGCAGATTGCTTTATTTCTT